>NZ_KB899430.1 GCF_000378205.1 Sediminispirochaeta bajacaliforniensis DSM 16054
TTGCTCGGATAGTTCCGTTTTTTACGTGGTCGTGAGGGCTCCGTCAGATAGTAGTGAACCATGCGTTCACTTTTTCCGAGGGATTCAGCGATTTCTCTGATCTTCTTGCCCTGTCGTTTCAACATCTGTGCTTCATGCATCAGTAACTCCAGCATTGTAGGGCGTACTCCTTGTTTTTATGATTGTTTGGCTACAACCATTACAAGGCGGTACCGCCCTTTTTTTCAAGCCGGAGTCTGCAATTTCATTCCGGTGTTTTCCTGCAATTTACCTCCGGTGGCGACAGTTATCTAAGAAAATAAAAATCACGTTTCATTCAAGTATATATACATGCTATATTTTGTCTTGCTTTCATATATTAAGCAAAACACTATGAATCGATTTCAACATAGCGACACATAAAGGAGTTGTTCGATGCAATTTAAGAAAAACTTTAAGATAGATTCTCGTATCACATGTAGAAATATAAAGCAACGAACTGGATATATTGCTGGAATATGCTTATTGCTTATCTTACTTAGCAGCTGTTCCCCTATAATGCAATCGATGGTTGATGTAGTTCTTAATCCTTACCACACAGTAGTTATTGAGTTTTTGGGTGATTCAATAGTTATTGCAGAATATGCGATAAAGACAATTGATGATCAAGAGGAAGAAAAGAATAAAAGGAACAGTATCCTCAATGATAATACCAATTTTATGTTTCGAGAAGACAAAATAAAATACGCTCACCAAATTTTTTATAACTATAAGGAAGAAAGAAGTATGCCCTATAGATTATATTTATCTATGCAAAGTGGCGATATCGCGTATCTAAAAATTACCCAAAGTGGAGAGGGGGAAATGACAATAAACGTGTACGATGATGGTGATCTCACTCAAACATATACGAACGATAATAAAGCCCATATACCGATGTACTTACATTATTCATTTTAGCTATTCAAATGATTAAATAGCGATGGCGTACATGTTACGTACGCCACCGTCTTGGGAAAAGCTATTGTCGTAATCACGGCCTATAAAGGGGGATACTACTCACCACTTCCAGAACTGCTCAACCTTCTCCTTGTCGCCTCCATACGCAACAAGCCGCTCCTGCCAATACGGCCGGGAGTAGTGGAGTGTCATCTGCCTCGACTCATGCCCCATGAACTGCAATAGCCGTTCCTCTGAAAGCAAAGTCTCCATTCTCGTGTTGTAGGTGTACCTGAGAGAGTGCACCTTCAGCTTCCGCCCCTCCTGCTTGATCCCTACGCGCTCCATCCCGAGCTTGAGCCGATCAAGAAGCAGATTGCGGCCAACCGGCTTATCAACGTACTTGAACAGAATCCCGGAGGGTGGGGCAACCTCAAGCCACCATGAGAGGGCCTGGACCGCTCTTTCCGGCAGCAGCACAGCCCGCCACTTCGGATTATCGTCTTTCCCTTTCTTCGGAAGCGTTACATTATTGTTGCTGTCCAGAGCCTTGCTGACCACGATACCAGATTGATTGATGAATACCTGATCCATACAAAGCGCACGTATCTCCCCGGAGCGTAAGCCCCCGGAAACCGTCGTAAGCAGCATCACAGCGAACATGAGCCCGTAGTACTCAATCTCTTCGTAGTAGTCGTTTTCAGGATCACTGTACAAGGCAATAAGGTCTTCGCGCTTCTCCGGGAATAGAGCGAACAGCTCATCATCCCGGAAGGTGTCATATCGCCTTGAATTCCGTGCAAACCTCTCTATCGTGGGGATCCGTCGGATCTGATTAGACCGTTTTGCCTCCCGGAAAATGAGGTTCCAACAATCAATGATGCTGTTCCGTGTGGAGTTTGAAAAAGGCTTCTCCATGAGCCAATCTTCGATGTCAGCGCCTTCTATCTGGTTAAGTGGTGTATTTCCCCAGTCTTTGACAATGTGGTTCCTGACGAAGCCTGAGTAAGCTCTGAGGGTGCCTTCTTTCATCCCCGAGCCCTTGGCTTCACGTCGGAGAAGGTAAGGGGAGCCCGCCTCAAACATCCCCTCTGCAACAGCACGAACGGTGTCGGCTTTGCCGCTTGGGATAGGGAGATTGTTGATATATTCCTGAGCATGTTTCCTGACGGATTCGGCCCGTCCTGCGGGCTTCTGAAGCTGTCGGCCGGTATCGGGATCGTACCACCAATACCACCAGTAGAAGTACTCTCTGCCTGCTTTGTTTTGATATTTTCGCTTGAAAAGATGGTAGAAATCAGTTGCCATGAAAAGCCTCCCGTGATTCACGTCAAAACGCTGGTATTAACGTTTAATGACGTTTTATTAACGTTTGGCTAAAAACAGGCATTTCTTAGCTACCAATAAAAACGCCTAACTCATTACATGATAACAAGTTAGGCAATCGGGCTGGGCGGATTTGAACCGCCGACTTCTTGGTCCCGAACCAAGCGCGCTAGCCCCTGCGCTACAGCCCGTATTCCGGTAATTGTTTTTCACGCAGCACTGATGTCCACGAATAAGAAAAGCCGGCTACGTGGAAAAACAATCATTACGGGAGCGACGGGGATTGAACCCGCGATCTCCGGCTTGACAGGCCGGCGCGATAACCAACTTCGCCACGCCCCCTAAACAAGTGGGGCAACTATACTCAAATGCGATCATTGTGTCAACAGGAAGGAGTCATCGATGACGCCTTGCTATGAATATGCTGTTGCAGATCAAAAGCAGTATGATAAGTACCAGTGGAGCAATAAACCATACCATTGGACTTATAGCTGATCGGCTTGTCAAAAAAATAGCGGTTGGCCCATCGGAGCCGCCAATAATCCCAATAGCAGAAGAACCTGCATATTTTGTCGGAATTCCAGCAACAGCGGAGACTATATATGACAGTGCCCGGGGAATGATCAAAATGTACGACACGAGTATGACTATAGCAATCATATTACCAATGAACAAAATACGTTTTCGCATACAGTACCTTTTACCCAATATATGACAACAAGAAAGCCCGGCTGAAATTTTTATTTGCAGCCGGGGATGATGGTTCAGCCTTGCGGGATTGCCTTAATGGCTTCAAGTTCCGGATGCTTCAGGACATCCTGTTTAAAGCGTCGGGCTCTGTCTTTGTTTTCATAAGCAGGCTCTTCAAAGGAGTAGTGATAATTAGTATGGACATCGTAGCTGCCGTTCATCAGCGCATAGGTATCTTCGGTCATAACCAGCTCTTCATCGGTAGGAATGACGAAAATCTTAACGGAAGAATCCTCAGCGCTTATGCAGGTTTCGGCATTTCGAGTGACACTTGCCGTATTCTTTTCAGGATCAAGCTTGATGCCGAGACCCTCAAGACCTTCCACAGCCATGGCCCTGTAAAGAGGGTTCATCTCCCCGACGCCGGCGGTAAAAACCAGTGCGTCAATCTTGCCAAGGGCGGCTATGTACGAACCGATATACTTCTTCATACGGTAGGTTTCCATCTCCAGCGCCAAGGTACAGCGTTCATCTCCTTTCAGATGGCCGGCATAGACATCACGGCGGTCAATGAATTTCTCTGTTACACCGAGAACACCGCTTTTTTTATTGATGATGGTATCCATCTCTTTGGGAGAGATATGTGCCTGCTCCATCATATACGGCAGAATTGCAGGATCGATATCTCCGCAGCGAGTCCCCATAACCAAACCCTCAAGAGGAGTCAAGCCCATGCTGGTGTCATAACAGCACCCCTCTCTTACGGCACACATGGAGGCACCATTTCCAATGTGGGCGATAACAAGATTTGTTTCCGACGGCTTTTTTCCGAGAAGTACGGCGGCCCGTTTCGAAGTATAGACATATGAGGTCCCATGAAAGCCGTAACGTCGCACATTGTACTTTTTGTACCATTCATAAGGCAGCGCATACATAAAGGCCTTCGACGGCATGGTTTGATGCCAGGCTGTATCCATGACGGCACAATGGGGAACAGAAGGCAGGACCTGCATGGCGGCTCTGATTCCCTGAATATTTGCCGGGTTATGCAAGGGGCCCAGAGGAATGAGTGTCTCAAACTGCTTAAGGGCTGTCTCATCCACGATGACGGACTTTTTGATTAGTTCGCCCCCATGGAGGACCCTGTGTCCGACTGCCTTAATGTCCTGGACATCAGATACGCATCCCTTTTCCTTATCGAGGATAATGCTGATAACCCATTCGATGGCTTCCTTATGGTTTGAGCAATGTTTTTCGGCCGTATACTCCTCTTTCCCCTGGACCTTATGTTCCAGATTCGACATATCCTGTCCGATTCGCTCTACTAAACCAACACCTAGAACCTCTTTATTTTCCCAATCATAGACCTGATACTTTGCGGACGAACTCCCGCAGTTGAGTGTTAGAATAACCACACTTTCCTCCAGTGCTTGTTACAAGAATTGATTTGTCGTTATTATTTTCACATGTAAAAAAGAAAATTGCAATAATTGGCAAAATTACTCAGGTCAGTTTTCTTGTAATAGTATGTGTGGAAAAAAAAGTATCTTGTATCAGTCTCCTGCTTTTCGCGGCGATGTCGGGGCTGCCGCTGAGGGGAGAGACATCGCAGGTAGTACGTCTTAACGATAAGGGGGTTCTTGTTCGGAACGACTTCTCATCAAGCTTGATGAGGGGCGGAGTTCTATTGTCGAAACCAGAGGATAAACAAAGTGACATAAATTTTGACTGGTGGTTCGTAAGTCCGCTGCTTTTTATCGGCAGAATGAAACCAGCTGGTACCCTGTCGCTACTTCGTGCTCCCTTGGCTCAAGGCGCGGATTCCGATCACTTTTCCGAACCATATTCGTTGATCCAAAACAGCTCCCTTTCCCCTGGAGGCCATTATGGTGCGATCCTTTTCCCGTTCCAAGCCGTTTCGCTTCTCTATTTTAATGATGAAAAGCGTATCACCCTCGGCTTGGAGCAACGAATCAAAGTAAACGCTCCCGGTAATGCGCAGATCCTATTCCATCCGCAGTGTTTCCTGCTTCGATCTTTAGCATCAGAATCTGCTTTGGGACAAGCCTCTTGGTTTGTTGAACCTGTACCGTTTCCCGGAAGCTTTTGGCAGATAGCCGGAACGGAGATGGTAAGCAGCTGGCAAGGCTCCAGTTCATCATCCACCTCAATCGAATTGGGAATGGAACTGTGGAACGCTTCTACACCTACATCGGATAGAGGATGGTACGGCAGAGGGCGCAGCAGGATACGGGCGAAGTCATGGAGTTGCTCCTCTTTTTTCGGCTGCAGATCATCCCGATTTATCGATGCAAAAGGAGATCTACTACCTGCATTTTCGGTTTTTGCAGTGGATGCAACGCTTGGTAAGGAACGAATACTTAGCCTCGAAGGCCGATTCCGTCGTAAACAGGCCCGTTCCCCTATCCAGGGAGGAGAAGTCGTTCCCATGAAAATCGAACGTGCGATAGGACTCAAAAAGCAATGGGAGGCCATCACAACTTCCTGCTCCCTTACCGAAAACGTCAGTGTCGATTCCTTTGGCTCATGGAAACAGAATACCGAACTCAAGACTTCTATCGACAGCGAAGAGATCGCATTGGATCGCTTTATATTTTCATGTGATAGTGAACTCTCCGCCACCTGGATACGGGAAACAAAAGAGCAACGAATAGTAAAAAACGAAGAAGGGCAGGCGACGTTTGAAATGGAAGTATCCCGGAATGATGTCTCACTTTCCACACAATTGCGGCAGGATTATTCGAGCATCGATGGTTTCGATGCCCTTCTTTGGCGCTTTACCATCATGCTCCCCCTTGCGGGAGGCACAGCATCGTTCAGATTCGACGGCGGCGAAAAAAAGTCGTGGAGACTCGAATGGCGCTACAGTCTGTAAAATTCACCTTCCGATTACGTTTTTCTTACAGGCTCAAAAGTCTTCTGGCCGTTTCGAAATAGATGGTGATACCGGCCACATCAATGAGTGTCGCCATTAAGGGGGCCGACATCACCGTCGGGTCAAAGCCCATGCGGTGGATCAGCAAGGGGGCAAGGGTTCCAATCAAATTCGAGATAAAGACCACCAACGCGAGGGAAATGCCGACGACGAAGGCTGCATAAATATCGATCCCGGGGGGAAGAAAGTAGCTTCGCAGCAGGATAACCAAGCCGGTAATGCCGCCCATAAAGAGGCCGACAAGAAGTTCCCGAAAAAGAATCTTCCCGATATCTCTAAACACTATTTCCCCAGTGGCCAAACCTCGAATCATAAGAGTCGCGCTTTGACTTCCCGAATTACCTCCTGTCTGGGTAATGACCGGCATAAACATAAAAAGAAAGGCCGCACCGAGGAAGATCGATTCATAATGATGAAGAACGTTGGTCGTTACGGTCCCCAGAAGGAGCAGGATGATCAGCCATGGCACGCGTTTCTTCACCAAACGCCATATGCTGCTGTTCATGTAGGCATCGGCCTCACCTGACATGGCGCCCATTCGGTAAACATCCTCAGTCTGTTCTTCCCTGATGACGTCCATCACGTCATCGAATGTAATGACACCGAGAAGGATGTTTTCCTGGTCGACAACGGGGATTGAAACGAGATCATGGGTCTCCAGCGTACGGGCAACCTCCTCCTGGTCCGTAGAGTCGAGGACCGAGATGACTCGCTGATTCATGATTTCCGAAACCTTGGTTTCGTCCGAGGCCGAAAGAATATCCTTTACCGATACAACACCATCAAGGCGCTGTAATTCATCAAGAACATAGATATCAAAAAGGAGTTCGACCTTGGCGCTGTTTGCCCGAATAAAGGCCAAGGCATGCCCTACATTGATGTCGGATCGTACGGCTAGATACCTGGGGGTCATCAAACCGGCCGCATCGTCCTCATCGAAACGCAGCAAAAAGAGAGTCTCCCTCTTAGACTCGTCATCAAGGTTCTCCCAAACGGTCCTGCGCACTTCCTTGCTAACCGACTGAACAATATCGACAAGATCGTCCGGCTCCATTGCTTGGAAAAGACTACGTTTTCCCTGAGCGGAAAGTTTGCCGATGATTTTTTCCTGATCTTCAATCTCCAGTTCCGTAATAAGATCTAGTTTTACCTCGGGAGATAGATGGAGAAAAATATCCGTTGCCTCATCATCGGAGAGAGATCTCCAAACATCCAAAAGCTGGTCAAAGGAAAAATCGCTAAAAAGCTCCTTTACCTGCTGGTTGTCCATCATGGGGCGATATTCCCGGTAGTATGCAATGGGATCTGTCATGTGTCACTCCAATCTCCGATAAAGCGGATTTCCGGTTCGAGATCAATACCAAGTTCGCTCTTAGCCGTGGTGCGGCACATTTCGGTCAAGGTATAGATATCCATAGCGGTTGCGGCTCCGAGGTTGACAATAATATTCGCATGAAAATCGGAGACCGCCGCATCTCCGACTTTTTTCCCCCGAAGACCTAATGTGTCCAAAAGCCGCCCTGTAGGCGCCCCAAAGGCATGATCGTTTTTAAATACCGAACCGGCAGACGGAAACCGGTAATGCCCCTTTTGCCTGCGATCCGCCCGGTATTCCTCCATTCTGCGATAAATCGTAAGATCGTTCTCTGAGTAGAGTTTGAAACGTGCAGAAAGAATAACGTAATCATTTTTTTTCTGAAAAGGGCTTCGTTTATAGCCGAAATCCTCCTGTTCGATCTGGTATTCGCAGATCGTCGGAATGGAAGAAAGGTCGAGGTACCGAACAGAGCAGAGAATATCGGAAATCGAGGAGCCATAGCATCGCGCATTCATCCAGACCGCTCCTCCCACGCTTCCCGGCATACCGGCAAGGAATTCCGCACCGGAAAGTCCCGCCTCCGCAGCCTTTTCGGCAAAAAGATCTACCGGCATCCCGCTTCCTGTGTGTATGCCGCCGGTCTCAACCCTATATTCTCTCAGCCCGGTAAGGTCGATAACGATTCCCCGGATTCCCTTATCCGATACTACAATATTCGCTCCGCCGCCAAGGAAAAAGAGAGGAAAACCCTGACTGCCGACAAGGTCCTGTTCCCGCAATACCGTTGCGATCTGAAGGAGCGACGTCTCGTCCGTCGGTTTGAGATAAAGATCTGCGGCCCCTCCCACCTTGAAGGTGGTATGTTTCGACATCTTCTCGTCAAGAGAGACTATGCCGTGAAAGCTGCTGTTGTTGATCTTTTTCAGGATATTCCGTACATTAGTTTTCACGTAGACATCATATCTCGGAATGCGGGTTTTACGCTACCGGGAAGGGGGAACCAAGGGTGAAGATCTTACTTTACAACACCATGGGAAGAGAGGTTCAGGAATTCAAACCGATCGAAGATGGGCTTGTAAAGATGTATACCTGTGGCCCCACGGTGTATAACTTTGCGCATATCGGGAATCTACGCACCTATGTATTTGAGGATGTTCTCCGCCGTGTGTTCGAATATGCAGGCTTTAAGGTCGAACATGTCATGAACATCACCGATGTGGGCCATCTTACCGACGACGCCGATGAGGGCGAAGATAAGATGGAGAAGAGTTCCCGTGAAAGCGGGAAAAGCGTCTGGGAAATCGCAAAGTATTATACCGATGCCTTTTTTCGCGATACCGATCGGCTCAATATCATCAGACCGACGATTGCGCCGCGGGCCACCGAACATATCGATGATATGATCGCCCTTATCAAACGACTTGAAGAGGGAGGCCACACCTATCAGGCCGGGGGCAATGTCTACTTCAGCATCGACACATTTCCCGATTACGGTCGTTTGGCACTTCTCGACCGGCAGGATTTACAGGCGGGTGCACGGATTGAGGTTGATTCCAATAAACGAAATCCCCATGATTTTGTCTTATGGTTCACCAATTCCAAATTTGAAAACCATGCGATGTTGTGGGACAGTCCCTGGGGGAAAGGCTATCCCGGCTGGCACATCGAATGCAGCGCAATGAGTATCCGCTATCTTGGAGAGCAGTTCGATATCCATTGCGGAGGTGTCGACCATATACCCGTTCATCACACAAATGAAATTGCCCAGGCAGAGGCCGCAACGGGCAAGCAATGGGTGCAATACTGGGTCCATGGTGAATTTCTCCTTATGAACAAGGGAAAGATGGCAAAGTCAGCCGGCAACTTTCTTACCCTGCAATCCCTGGTCGATAAGGGCTATCATCCCCTTGATTACCGCTATTTTTGCCTTGGAGGCCATTATCGAAGCCAATTACAGTTCTCTTTTGAGAGTCTCGATGCTGCAAAAAGTGCACGAGAGCGCCTTGTTTCAAGAATTGCCGCATTAAGAGAGGGGCTTGGCGATCGCTGGAAGGAGGCGATAGTACTGCCTCCCTCTGCTGCCGGGTCGAAGATCCTCGAACGCTTTGAGGCTGCCGTTGGGCAGGATATGAACATGCCTAAGGCCCTTGCTGAATTATGGCAGCTCCTTAAGTCCGAACTTCAACCGGGAGAGAAACTCTCCGTTGTGTCGGCCATGGATCGGGTCCTCGGCCTGAATCTTCTTGCCCTTCCGCAGTACGCTATCGACAGCTCGAAAGACGGAGAAATAGAAGAGCTTATCAAGCAGCGAAACGCAGCGCGCAGCCGGAAAGATTTTCGCCTCGCCGATGAAATACGTGATAAGCTTTCTGCCAGGGGAATCAGCATAAAAGATACCCCAAACGGCACGAAATGGAGCCGAACGCTGTAACGGCAGGGCCGGCAGAGTTGTTTAACCTATGAGCGTACCGGAAAAGGGCGGGGATTCGTTCAGAAAATTCTATACGAAATCTTTTTCGACCCTGCTGAAAGTTGCGTATCATATCACGCTCGATATGGATGCGGCGGAGGATATTTGTCAGGAAGCCTTTATTCGATTTTATAACAGACCATTCTCGTTTCCCTCTGAAGATCAGGCTCTGTACTGGTTGATCCGAGTGGTAAAGAATCTTTCCTTCAACTATCGGAAGAGAAAGGTTACCGAGTATCGGGCCATGGATAAAATCAAACAGGAGCCGGAGAGAATAGAGGCTTCAGGCGAGGATCTGCTCATTGAAAAGGAAACGGTACGAATCGTACAAGAAGCACTGGAACAGCTGCCGGAAAAATACCGGTCAGTGTTGATTTTGAAGGAGTATGCGGGTCTGAATTACCAGGAAATCGGAAGGGTCCTGAGGATAAGTGAAGGAAATGTAAAGGTTCGGGTACATCGTGCCCGTTTACAGCTGGAGACACTGATTCAGGGGGAAGATGTTGATGTGCGTTGATGATCAGATTCTATCTTCTTATGTTGATGGTGAGCTTGACGCCCATTGGAAAGAGAAGGTCGAGGCTCATATAGCACAGTGTGAGCAGTGCCGTTTACGAGTCTCTCGCTTTCAAAAGCTTTCGGCCGATCTCTCAGCCGCCGAACTTCGCCCCGAGGCAATCGATGGGGTAGAGAGGAGGGTTGCCGCTCGTTTGGACCATCTCCTGTTGCCCGGTTCCGAGCGAGGATTCTGGAACAGGCGCTTTTCCATTCCCGCACCGGTGGCCATGGCGGCCTTATTTTGTTTAGTTTTTCTTTCTGGATTTGTTTTTATTCGAGGGATTATGCCCTCGGGGACCGGAGAAACGGGCATGCCAATTGCCGATGAAAAGGCCTATTCTCAGGGACTTGAAACATTGACATCGTCGTCTGCACCCTCCATGTCGGAGAACCCAAATGTACAGCAGATTTTCGATCTGCTTGAAAACAGCGGCGGGTCTATTGAAGTCAGGATAGAACTTCCTCGGAAATCGAATTTTACCGTTCATGGAGAACCTCAGTTGCTGAGGGCTGCTGATTATCGAGGGGGCGAATCAAGGTGATGGTTGCCAGGGTAACGACTCTGAACCTTGTCATTTTCTCGATGTTATCGTTCCTTGTACCAGGTTTTGCCCAGGAAAATCAGGCTCCCGGTCCTGAGGGCCCGGGGGAGTTGCTCCATTATCTCCAGGAAAATGCCCTTTCCGTTTATATTGCCGCCAGCGTCAGCGAACCAAACAACAAGAATGTGTGGCATACCGAAAGTAAAAAGGTTACCATCAGCGGTCGGGCGGTACAGGTGAAACTGACCGGGGAAAATGTTATTATCTTTGCCGATATTATCCCTTATATGAACGAAGACAGGACCATTTTACTCGTGGCAAAGGGAGAGGTTTGGGCCCAGTCAGAGGCATTATCCGGGGTGAGATATTACAGCACAATGAAGAGCCTGCCCGTCAGACCCGGAGAACCGGTTATTTTTTTCCCGTTGGGCAGAGCCATGGATCAAAAACAGAATATATACACCATACAATTGGAGATTAGCGTAGTACCTTATACACCATGAACTTCAAAAAAAACGCACACCACTTGATTTTTCATTCCGCATTACTTCCCGTTGTAGTTTTGCTGGCTTTGATAGCCCTTTTCCTTCAGGTCTATCTACATAGCTCCGTAAAACCGATAATAGAGAGCATCGAACCCGCTGCAGCCCTTCCCGGGGCCCTGCTGACCATTTCCGGATCCCATTTCGGGAACTTCGACCGGGACAGCGAGGTGATCATTGCGGGAATACGTCCCACTCGTTCTGCCTACAAAAGCTGGAGTGTAAATCAGATCACTCTGATCGTTCCGGAAGATGTAGGTTCGGGACGAGTTTTTGTAAAGAATAATAAGGGTGCTAGTAATGGTTTGCTTTTTACCAACAAGAGCCATATTCCCCTTGTCCTTGAGGGGCCGGTGGAACCAGGAGTTCCCTATATCGATTCCATTTCACCGGAAACCGGACCGGTGGGAACTGAAATTACCATCCGCGGCATGAATTTCGGTTTTGAAAGGCAGGAAGGCGAGGTCCTTTTTCAGTTTTTTAGCGGTGCCGAAAATGAGAAGCGGGAAGAGGAACGTACCGATACCACTATTGCCTGCTCTTCCATCGATTTTGATTATCTTTCCTGGAATGATCAGGAACTTCGGGTCAGGGTACCAGATGGGGCATCCCCCGGTGGGGTTGTGGTAACAACGGACCGAGGGGAGAGCAATAGCGTTTACTTTGAGGTAACTAATCCCGTAGGAACAAAGCGATATCCCAGGATGAAGGGATATCAGGTTGCTTACGGGGTTGAAATTAGCCAGGTCAGATCATCTGGTCAGGCTTCCATGGAGATCTGGGTCCCCGCCATCAGTAAATCCTGTGCCCAACGGGGAATCGAAGGGATCCATGAACCGGAACCGTTGTGGAGGGACTATCGGGGGGTGATGCGCTATCACCTTTCCGATTTTGATCCCTGGACCACGTACCGACTTGAACAGACCTATTGGTTCGATCGCTACAGCATCGAAACCGATATACATGAGCGATCGGTGGCAAAATACGATAGAGAAAGTTCGCTGTTTCGTCGGTACACCGCTTCAAATGTCATAATACCCGCAGATGATGAGTTTTTTACCTCGGCGGCATCCAGACAGGCAAGAAGGGCGGCTTCGCCCTGGGCAGCGGCCCGAGCCCTGTATGACTATCTTCTGGAAAAGCTTACGTACTCTCGTGCCCCCGCCAAAAATGTACGCGATGCATTTGAACAGGGGAGAGGCGATTCCTACGACTACGCCATGGCCTATGTGACCCTTTGTCGTGCCGCCGGAATTCCGGCAAGACCTGTCGCAGGTTTTATTGTTTATGGGGATAAAAAAAGCCGTCGCCATTATTGGGCCGAATTTTATCTTGAGAAGTTTGGCTGGGTTCCTGTCGATCCTGCTCTTGGGGACGGCATGCAGAGCGGAGAGGTCGTCTTGATAGATAATCCTCGTGACTATTACTTCGGGAACCTGGATAATCAGCATATCGATCTTTCGAGGGGTATCATCGAACTACGTCCTGCAGATCCTCAGGCACGAGTCGTTCGCTATGAACGTAACTATTCTCTACAATCCATACATGAAGAGTACAGCAGAAGTATTGAAAGTTACCGTGCGGTGTGGAAAGATATGGAAGTAGTGGGTTGGTGGTAGCGAAAGGTGCTCCCGTCATTGACAAATGAACGTTCGCAATCCTATACTTGACTCTAACCAGATGAACCGGGAAGTGTATGAATAATCCGTTACAGCTTTCGTTGGTTAATTTTAAGAAAGACTCTTATATCATTGTCGAAGGCAAACAGAAGGCCGACTATTTCTATATCATCAGGTCCGGAACCGTTCGGATCAGTAAAGAGATTGAGGTTGTCGAGGAGGAAGGGGGGAATCTTCTTCATCCGGGAGATTTCTTCGGGGTTGTTTCGACAATGTCCAGCCATAGCCACATAGAGACGGCACGTGCTTTAAGCGATGTTATGCTCATTCAGGTACATCGCGATCAGTATGGCCTTCTCATTGAGCGAAATACTCCGGTGGCGATGAAAATCATCCAGCAATTCAGCAAAAAGATGCGCTATCTCGACGAAGCACTTGCACGCCTTACGCTCAAAGGAAACAGCGGTCTTGACAACGAAAAGCACCTTTTTGAGGTTGCCGAGTACTATGCAAAACAAAGTAGTTATAATCAGGCCTATTATGCCTATCATCAATACATAAAGTACTGTCCGACCGGAGAGAACATACGGGTTGCAAAGGAGCGGATGGCGAAAATTCATCCCTACGCAAAGGCTGTATATCTCGACGGAAGTACCGACGAGTTCAACCGGACATATCCAAAAGAGACGATGATCTTTTCGGAGGGGCAGCCGGGGAAAGAGCTCTATATTATCCAGAAGGGAAGCGTAAAGATAACCAAGATCGTCAACAACAATGAGGTGATGCTTGCTCTCTTGAAGCCGGGAGATATTTTCGGTGAGATGAGCCTCTTGGAAAATAAACCCCGAAGTGCTTCAGCCATCGCCCACGAAGAGGCGGTTCTTCTTGCCGTTAACAAGGCCAACTTCAAACGCATGGTTGCCAGTCAGCCTCAGTTGATTACCCGCCTGACGCAACTTCTTTCCGAACGGATTTGGTTTATCTACAAACAGCTTGCCAATACCCAGATTTCCGATCCCATGGGGCGGATGTACGACGCCCTTTCGATCCAGCTGGAAAAACTTCGGATCCCGATCAGCAATAAGGCATATACCTTTGATTTTGGTCCCAAAGAACTTGTCAACATGGTCGGTCTCAGCAAGGGAGAAGGCAATCAAATTGTAAAACAACTTTTCAGCAACCAGCGACTGAAAATCATCGATAATAAGATTCACATTACCGACATCGAAGAGATCGAAAAACAGGCAAAGTACTATCGTAAGATGGAAATAATCGCCAGGGCAAGAAAGCGCGGGAGCGTGCTCAACCGCTAAGAGCGCTTATAAAAGCGCCCATGGATTTTCCAGCGTCTCAAAAATGGTTTGCGGCACATGCTCGATAGAGAAGTCTGTCTCCTCTTTTTTGTAGATAATGCAATTCTGCATGCCGTCGTTGTCGTTAAGGGGAAAGGCCGCCGCCCCCTTTGGAGCAAGAAGAGACGACATCTGTTCAGGGATATGATCAACCCCGGCATGAACAAAAAGGGCATCGAATTTTCCCTTCTCACGGTTAAGACGATTTTGTACGGCTTCGTCGTTCCAGCTTCCCTCAATAACGGTAACGGGAAGTTCCAGTTCATTCAGAATTGCACGATAACGTGCCGCACCTTTGCTTTCTTCGATCAACAGCACATCGGCACCCAGCGTCGCTGCAACGGCGGCCGTATATCCACCTCCTCTTCCTATGATCAGAAGTCTCGTCCCCTTGCCGATTTCCAAATGATCCAAAATCACAGCAACAAAAGAGGGGGCCGGAGTGATCCCTGCATCTGAATCAGGAAGGGGGCGATCTTCATCGATAAAAGCGGCAAGGGTTTCGGGGAAAAAGCGACCTCTTGGAACCGCAGCAACGGCGCGAGCCATTGCCTCACTGATAAAATGATTTTCCCTGACAGATTCAACAAGGGAGTGCGTTTCCTCCTGCTGTTGGGCCCTCAGCCCGCTTGTGACAAACAATGAAGCTACCAATAGTGCAAAAACGAAAAAGACAGGAAAGCTGGTCCGACGAAGTTCACTCATGAAGACAAGTATATATCAGTCTCAGACTCCGTGACAAACCATGTTGCCCATAGACGGTGATTCTGCTACTATTTTTGGCAATCTGTTCGCCGATAAGGAGAGGTATGATGAAAGCGATTGAGCTTGCAAAGGCGTATGACCCGAAGGAGTTTGAAGAACGAATTTATCAACACTGGATGGACGAAGGGGCGTTTAAGCCTTCTGATGGAAATGGAAAACCCTTTGTCATTGTCATACCTCCTCCCAATGTTACCGGTGTCCTCCATATGGGACACGGTTTGAATAATTCACTTCAGGATATTCTGATCCGTTACTATCGCATGACCGGTAGACCGACCCTCTGGCTTCCGGGAACCGATCATGCAGGTATCGCCACCCAAAATGTCGTGGAAAAAAGGCTGCGGGCAAAGGGAACCAGCCGTAGAGAATTGGGGCGGGAAAAGTTTCTTGAGGAGACCTGGAAGGTAAAAGAGGAACACCATGCAGTCATTATCCGCCAGCTCAAGAAAATTGGGGCTTCCTGCGATTGGAGTAGAGAGCGCTTTACCCTGGATGAGGGGCTGAGTAAGGCTGTCAGGGAGGTGTTCGTTAGCCTCTATGAACGGGGCCTGATCTATCGAGGAAACTATCTTGTAAACTGGTGTCCCAGTTGTGGAACAGCTCTCTCCGACGATGAGGTCGATCACAAAGAGGTTGCGGGAAGGCTCTACCGCTACTATTACCCCCTTGCCGATGGCAGTGGTAAACTGGAGATCGCAACAACTCGTCCCGAAACCATGTTTGGTGATACCGCTGTGGCTGTTCATCCCGAAGACGATCGTTACCGCAGTATAGTCGGTAAAATGGTGAAGCTTCCTCTTACGAACCGAGAGATTCCTGTCATTGCCGATGCCTATGTCGATCGGGAGTTCGGCAGTGGTGCGGTAAAGATCACACCGGCCCATGATCCAAACGACTGGGAAATTGCGGGACGACACAACCTTGAGAAAATCAACATTCTTACACCGGACGGGCTTCTGTCGGACGCCGTTCCCGAGCCTTTTCGCGGTATGGACGTGAGCACCGCAAGAAAGGCGGTCATCGAGGCACTGAAGGCCGAGGGCGTTTATATCGGAGACAAGGAGCACCTCCATCAGGTCGGCCATTGCTATCGTTGCGATACCGTCATCGAGCCCTATATGAGCGAGCAGTGGTTCGTACGCATGAAGAGCCTTGCGGATAAGGCACTGGCAGCTTGGGAAAAGGATGAGGTTCGCTTTTATCCGAAAAAATGGGAGAATACCTATACAAGCTGGCTGAAAAACATTCGGGACTGGTGTATAAGCCGCCAGCTTTGGTGGGGACATCGTATTCCCGTTTGGTACTGTAACGACTGCGGCCAGATGATGGTCTGCCGCGAAGATCCTTCGAGCTGCAGTGCCTGTGGTTCTTCTTCGCTTCGACAGGATCCGGATGTACTGGATACCTGGTTTTCCAGTTGGCTTTGGCCTTTCTCAACCCTCGGATGGCCGGAAAAAAGCGAGGATCTGAAACGATTTTTTCCAACCAGCAGCCTTGTTACAGGCTATGACATCATCTTTTTCTGGGTCGCAAGGATGATCATGTCCAGTCTTGAGTTTCTCGGTGAGGTGCCTTTCCGCGACATCTATATAACGGGCCTTGTGAGGGATAAACAGGGACGAAAGATGTCCAAGAGCCTTGGTAACGGCATGGACCCCTTGGAGATCATCGATGAGTTCGGTGCCGACGCCATGAAATTCACGCTTGCCTTCCTTGCCGCTCAGGGACAGGATATTCTTCTTGCCAAAGATGATTTTAAATTCGGATCGAAGTTCGCAAATAAAATATGGAACGCCACTCGTTTTCTCCTGATGAACCTGGAAGGACGGGAACTTTTAGATCCTGAAAGTGTTGAACGAAAGCCTCTTGATCGTTGGATTTTCCACCGATTAAATGAGGCCTCAGCCGCCGTGGCAAAGGCCATGGAGAGTTACCGATTTAACGATGCTGCCAATGCCGTATACGAATTTTTCTGGAGCGATTTTTGCGACTGGTATATAGAGGCCAGTAAACTCAGCCTTTACAGTGATGACGATGATGAAAAGAACCGGGCAGTGACGCTTCTCATGCAGGTGCTGGAAGAGTCGATGCGTCTTGCCCATCCCTTTCTCAGTTTTATCACCGAGGAAATCTATCAGAAACTGCCGGGGACAAAAGGCGATGTCATTACCGCCGCCTATCCCGTCTGGAGAGAATCGCGCAGGGATGAAAAAACGGCGCGCTGTTTTTCGGCCCTCCAGGAGCTTATTCGTTTTACCAGGACCGTCCGCAGCGAATTTACCGTTTCTCCGGAAAAAAAGGTCGATGTCCATGTTCGCACGGATAAAGATTTTTTCGCCACCGATTTTTTTACCCAGCATGAAGAATTGGTCCGCCGTCTGACCGGTGCGGGAGAGCTCGTTTTTTCCGACGCCCGGCCCAAAAGCGGTGGTACCATCCCCGCTGCAGGGGTTGGTTTTGAGGTGTTTGTCGATCTTCGTGGTGCTATCGATGTAGAAAAAGAGCTGGGTAAACTTGAAAAAGAGCTTGCAAAGCTCGAAGGCTTGGAATCTTCGACCCAAAAGAAGCTTGCCAATGAAAAATTCCTTGCCAATGCGCCTGCCGATGTTGTCGAAAAAGAAAGGATGAAGCTTCAGGAGTTTTCCGACCGTACGAAAAAGATCAGAAGTTATCTTCACGATCTGCGAGGATAGCATAAAAAGCCGTCGGACAGGGACCGACGGCTTTTTTAATCGCATATGATAATCATTTTTGCTTTTGACAGCTCGTACAGACTAAGGGACTTGAACAGAAAAATTCTTTTCGATATACTGTTTATGAAAAGCGAATTGTTCGCTGTTTTTTTTTACATATACATTGTTTTACTGACAAAAGATTGCGCAAATCCAAATTTCACAAGGAGCTTCTGATGGGAAACAAAGCACTGAGTGCATATCTCAAAGGCCGTGATCCGGAAACCATTGACGCCGGATTTCTTGCATATGTCGCTTCGTTGGAAAAAGTCTGGGAGGTATCCCCCCAGACCGCCGCTTCAATCGTACAGGAACTGGCCGATCAACGGAGTAATCTTAAGCTGATTGCCAGCGAAAATTACTCAAGCCTATCCACCCAGCTGGCAATGGGAAATCTCTTGACCGATAAATATGCCGAAGGCTTTGCATACCATCGTTTTTATGCAGGATGCGACAATGTGGATGCCATCGAAAGCTACACTGTCGAAGAAGCCAAGAAACTTTTCGGAGCCGAACATGCCTATGTCCAACCACATAGTGGAGCCGACGCCAACTTAATCGCTTACTGGGCCATACTAACAACAAAAATTCAGGCCCCGATTCTCGAAGATATGGGAGAGACCAATCCTGCACATCTTTCTCGGGAAGATTGGGATAGGATAAGAGTCGAGCTTGGTAATCAGAGGTTGCTTGGTCTCGATTACTATTCCGGCGGCCATCTTACCCATGGTTATCGTTTCAATGTCTCCGCGCAGATGTTTGATGCCTATAGCTACAGTGTCGATAGGGAAACCGGCTTACTTGACTACGATGAAATCGAGAAAATGGCGGAAAAAGTAAAACCGTTGATTCTGCTGGCCGGCTACAGCGCCTATCCGAGGCTGATTAATTTTCGCCATATGCGTGAGATTGCCGATAAGGTAGGGGCGGTCCTCATGGTTGATATGGCCCATTTTGCAGGGCTTGTCGCCGGTAAGGTGATGACAGGAGACTACAACCCTGTTGCTTTCGCCGACGTGGTCACCAGCACCACCCATAAAACCCTACGGGGGCCCCGTGGTGGTTTGATTCTCTCCAAGGCAGAATATGCGGAAAACGTGGACAAGGGATGTCCCCTTGTCATCGGCGGCCCCTTGCCCCATGTTATTGCCGCAAAGGCTGTTGCCTTTACCGAGGCCAATCGGCCTGAATTTCAGAACTATGCAAAACAGGTTGTGGAGAATTCAAAGGCTCTTGCAGAAGCTTGCCTTTCGGAAGGAATGAAGGTTGCTACCGGAGGGACCGACAACCATCTGCTTCTCCTCGATGTGACCGGTTTCGGCATCAACGGACGGCAGGCTGAAAGTGTTCTCCGGGAATGCGGAATTACCCTGAACCGTAATGCGCTTCCTTTCGATCCTAACGGCCCTTGGTATACCAGCGGTCTTAGGATAGGGACCCCGGCGGTAACGACCCTTGGAATGGGGGAACCCGAGATGAAGGAGATTGCCTCGATTATCAAAGATGTGCTTTCTGCAGCCAGGCCACAGATTATCGAAAGCGGTAAAAACGCAGGCAAAGCTTCAAAGGCGAAATACAGCATCGAAGAAGAGGTTGTGGAAAACGCAAAGAAAAGGGTGCATACGCTTCTCGAGCGCTATCCCGTTTACCCGGAGATTGATCTGACCTTTCTCGCTTCGGAGTTTTTGTCCTAATGCATCCGGCTTTCCGGTGCTTTGGAATAAACGCAATCCAAGAGTCAGTGCCCGCCGTCGGTGGGCACTGCACTTATAGTTTTCCCCGCACGATATAACCGGGTTCAACCTCTACCGAGGGACAGATTCGGTATGAATTCCCATGATCCGCAAAAGCAAGCTCGTTGCCTTCATCATCATAAAGAAGAAACGCCCCATCTTCTATAAAGGGAATCTCAGGACCGACGAATTCGATTGTCATTCCCACCTCGACATGGTTTTTGGGATTGAAAAGAAAGTGTCCGGGTTCAAGTTCCTCTCCAACGGTACCCAGAAAGAGATATTCCCGCTGATAGCTTTCCATACACGGGGTTTCGATATCCTTTTTGGAAAAGAAAAAGCCGGTAGAATACTCCCGGTGACTCACCCGGAAGAGTTCGTCGCGAAAGGCCGCAAGGCTTTTATCATCTACGGAACCAGGCTTTTCCAATGAGTCTATGGCCTTTCTATAGGCTCTGGTCACCACCGCAGTATAATAGAGACTCTTCATTCTTCCCTCTATCTTGAGGCTGTCGATGCCCGCATCGCGAAGCTCTGCCACATAATCGATCATACAAAGGTCCTTGGAACTAAGAACGGTGGTGTATCCCCCGTCGGGGTCTTCGACGATTGGAAGATATTCCCCCGGCCGTTGCGACTCTTCCAGGACCCGCCAGTTCCACCTGCAGGAATGGGCACAGGAGCCCTCGTTGCCGCTTCGATCTGCAAGGTAGGCAGAAAGAAAACACCTGCCGGAGTAGGCCAGGCACATGGCCCCGTGGACAAAGCACTCCAGTTCCATTTCCGGAACCGCCGCTTTTATATCGGCAATCTCCTCAAGCCGAACCTCACGCCCCAGAATAATCCTGGAAAAACCGAGCTCCCGGTATGTCTTTACGGCTTCCGCATTCAAACAGCTTGCCTGGGTTGAAAGATGAAGCTCGGTTTCGGGAAATCGGCTTCTGAGCAGCCGCGCCGCGCCAAGATCGCTGACAATAAAAGCGTCGAAAGGAAAGGTTCCGATTTCATCGAGGCTCTCTTCGAGTCGTGCTATCTCTTTCTGGTGAAAAAGGGCATTGACGGCGCAGTAAAGTTTTCTGTCCCCTTTGATCTCGCCGGCTTTTTGTAACGCTTCGGCAGAAAAATTATCGGCCTTCTGCCGAAGCGAGAATTTGTCAAGACCGACATAGACCGCATCTGCCCCGTAGCGATAGGCATAATGGAGTTTTTCCAGGTTACCTGCCGGGGCAAGAAGCTCTATCGGTTTCATGCTGCTTCTCACAGTGCCAACTCGATCACTTCTTCCATTGTTTCCACAGGGTGAAAGCTTATTCCCTTTTTCACATGGTCGGGAATCTCTTTCAGATCCCGTTCGTTTGCCTTGGGAATGATGATCTGCTTAATCTTGTTGCGTCTGGCGGCAATGGTCTTTTCCTTCAAACCTCCGATGGGAAGTACCTTACCGACAAGGCTCAATTCTCCGGTCATGGCAAGGTTCTTTTTTATCTGCTTACCGGTGGCAAGGCTGAGAAGGGTTATGGCCATGGTGATGCCGGCAGAAGGCCCATCTTTTGGTGTAGCACCTTCGGGAATATGGAGATGGATAATGTTCTTCTCAAAAAAAGAGGCATCGACACCATATTTTTCCGCGACGTGCCGAACATGGGTATAGGCGATATTTGCTGATTCCTGCATTACATTTCCCATTTGCCCGGTAAGGCGAAATCCCTCTTTGCCGGGATTGTTTACAGCCTCGATGATAAGGGTATCTCCACCAAAATTGGTCCAGGCAAGTCCTATGGCCATGCCGGCTCTGGTCACCTTCTTTACGTCATCTTCCCGGAAAATCGGAGGGCCTAAATACTCTTCAAGGTCTTCGGGTTTTACCGAAATCGGCAGTGCATGCTCTTCCAGGACAACCTTTTTAGCGATCTTCCGATGGACGCGGTCAAGGGCCTTTTCAAAATTACGCATTCCCGCTTCCCTGGCATACTGATCGGCAATTGCCGACAGGGTACTTTTGCTGTAACGAATCTGGCTTTTTTTCAGGCCGGAACGATCGAGGCTCTTGGGAATAAGGTACTGCCTTGCTATTGCCATCTTTTCTTCGTTGATGTAACCGGAAAGATGGATGACCTCCATACGATCCAAAAGCGGCCGTGGAATGGTATCCAGAGAATTTGCCGTTGCGATAAAAAAGATGTTGCTGATGTCAAAAGGAAGGTCCAGGTAGTGATCCCTGAAATTTACATTCTGTTCCGGATCAAGCACCTCAAGAAGGGCGGAAGAGGGGTCTCCCTGATAGCTGGCCCCTAACTTATCAATCTCATCGATCATAAAAACCGGATTGTCGGTTTTCACAATCTTTAATCCCTGAATGATTTTACCAGGCATGGCGCCGACATAGGTCCTTCTATGCCCTTTTATTTCGGCCTCATCCCTCATACCGCCAACGGAAAAGCGGAAGAATTTCTTTCCGAGGGCATCGGCAATCGATTTTCCGACCGAGGTTTTACCGACACCGGGGGCGCCGACAAGGCAGATAATCGATCCCTTGCTGTCCTTTTTCAGTTTCCTGACGGCAAGAAACTCGAGAATCCTGTTTTTGACATCTTCCAGACCGTAATGATCCCGGTCTAGGATCTTTTTTGCCTCACCGAGGTCAAGTTCCTCGCCGACCTCATGTTTCCAGGGAAGGTTGACGATGGTATCGAGGTAGTTTCTGGTCACAATAAACTCACTGGAGTTGGGGTCCATCATGCTGAACTTTTCAAGCTCCTGTTCTACCTGTTCCTTCACCTCTCCCTCAAAATCAAGGGCATCTATTGCCTCTTTGAAGCGATTATATTCGCTGCTTTTCGAATCGGTAGGAATTCCCAGTTCCTGCTTGATAGCCTTCAATTCCTCTTTGAGAAAATACTCCCGCTGACTCTTCTCGATTTTTTCATTGATCTGCTTCTGTATCTTCTTCTGGATACGCAGCAGCTCCTGTTCCTTCTTGATGAACATAAGGACCTGTTCCATCCGTTCACGTACATTCAAGGTTTCCAGGATCTTCTGCTGTTCCTGCCGATCGATATTGAGAATACTGGTGATAAAATCCGCAATCTTTCCGGGATGGTCGATATTGACCATATTCAGGCGCATCTCCTCTGAAAAGAGGGGATTGTTTTCCGAAAGCTGCTTCATCTCACTGATAAGAGAACGGGTTAGGGCTTTTACCTCAATGCCGCTATCGTCTTCATCATCAAGATAATCGACGGCACCGTTTAAAGGGGTCTCATTATTAAGAAATTTCTTGATTCGAAATCGCTTTAAGGTCGATATAAAAATATTGATACCGCCGTCGGGAAGATTAATTTTTTTTACAATTTTTGCGACGGTACCGACTCGGTAGAGATCGTCGCCCATTAATTGTCGTTCTTCCGATTCATCGCGAACCAAGACCAACCCGATCATACTGTCTGAACTAAGAGCCTCTTCAACAACGTGGATCTCTTCGACCGCCTGAATCATCAGCGGAGTAAAAATTCCGGGAAAAATAGGCTTGCCTTGGAGAGGAATGATATGAAGCCTGCTCGGAAGTATCTGATCTGCGGGAATAATCTGCTTGTCTGACATGCTGTCCCCCTTATTGCTTGCTCACTCGCTACATTCGTATACTACCGGTTACGACACCGCAGTCGGCGTCCGGGCAGTAAAAATGTAATCATAAAAAAGAGCTATAGCAAGTAAAGTCTGTACATGAAGCTTTCGATCCCGTATGATAAGTCGATGAGTCGAACCTTTCAGACCGACGCCATTGTACTGAGGACGTTCCGATTTGGAGATATCCATAAAGGAGTCACCTTTCTCTCTTCCGAAAATGGTTTGGTGGATGCAGTTGCCTATGGCGCCTACAAGGGAAAGGGAAAGCTTGGCGGAAGCACCGATCCCTTTACCTGGGGGCATTTCTACTGTTACAGGGATCCTGTCAGAGGTCGGACAAAAATTAACGATATCGAGAGCTATTCGATCTTTGAAGCAATTCGCGGCGATCTTTCACGGTTTTATATTGCCTGTTATTGGGCCGAGCTTATTCTGGCAAGTTTTGGAGCGGGAGGAGAGAGTTCATTGCTGTTTCCCCTCTTGCTTGAGGCCTTAACTCGGCTCGATACCATGCAAAGTAAGGATCGATGGCACGTCTTCATTCAGTTTGGCTGGAGATTTCTTGGACTCCTCGGTGTGAGAAGTGATGTGGAAGAGTGTGCATCCTGCGGACATGTTGCGACGGAAGGCGAAGGGGTCTTTCTCGATACCCTTGCCAGAGGGTTTTTATGCGACCATTGTAAGGGATCCTCCGATCTGCCTCTTGGACCGGGTGGAGTGCGGTATCTCCGTTTTACGGAGGCGCTTTCCTTTGAGAAAGCGGTAAGGGTCGATACCGATCTCCCTACGGAGCATCAGTTGACAACGATCCTCCGTAGGGTTTTAGGAGAGGCACTTGATCAACCTCTCAAAACTGCGGAGTTGCTGTGAGACTCTTTTTTGCACTTCCGCTTGCCGAACATGCGCGGGAAGAAATCATGCGGGGGCTTATTCCGTTACGTCGGCAATATCCGACTTTCAAATGGATAGCATCGCAAAATCTCCACATAACCTTGGTGTTTGTTGGAGAATGCGGCGATGATGAAGCGTATTCCTTACGGGAGCGTTTTTTTCGCATAGATCACGCCGCACATCCCTTTTCTATAACTTGGAGAGGAATAGGGACATTTCCGGGCGGAGGTTCCCCGCGAGTACTCCATCTTCCCGTACAGGAGGGGAGCGATGAGGTTCGTCGTCTGCATGGGGTGATCAACCATACCCTTTGGAAGGAAAAGCGCGGAGGACGGTTTTTTCCCCATATTACGGTGGCAAGGGTCAAGGGAAAAGGCGGCGAAAGAAGTATAGAGAGAGAAAGCTTGTTTAGACTGGGCGCCTCGATAAAAGGCGGCAGTGTTGTCGATCGTATCGTCCTCTATCGCTCACAACTCCGTTCGGAGGGGGCATGCTACAGTAATTTTGGTTCATTATCCTTGGGGAGGCAGGATGATTTGGAAGAAAAGTGATATTGATCCCGAAGTGGTTCGTGATCTTTCCCGGCGATACGGAATTGATCTTTTGATTGCTTCAATTATGGCCAGGAGAGGGGTTCTTTCACCTGATGATGTAAAGTTTCACATTGAGGAAGAACTTTCTTTTACGCATAATCCCTTTCTTTTCGATGAGATGACAGAGGTGGTTGATCGTCTTTTTATCGCCCTCGACGAAGGTGAAAAATTGAGGATATTTGGAGACAGAGATGTCGACGGTATTACCAGCACCGTTCTTATGAAGCAGCAGCTTGAGGGGATGGGCCTGGAGGTTTCATGGTCTTTACCAAAGGGAGATGATCCCTACGGTCTGACCATGGAGATTATTGATCTCATGGAACGTAATGAAGAAACTCTGCTTATTACCGTCGACTGTGGTATCTCCAACTATCGTGAAATCGCATATGCAAGGGAAAAGGGGATAGATACCCTGATAATCGACCATCACAACCCTTCGGAAGAGTTACCCTGCGCCCTTGCCATTATCAACCCCAAAATAGCCGATTGCGGTTATCCCTTTTCAGGGCTCGCGGCCGTCGGCGTGGTCTCCAAGGTTATCTGGGCTCTCGAATTCGCCAAGACCGATTTTTATAAAGAAGAAATTGTCCTGCTCAATGTTCGACCAGGTAACGAAACGGTCATTTTCGAAGCGGTAAAACTGGAAAATCTGGTTGAACAGGATAGGATTGTGGAAAACTTGGTACCCAACATAGTCCGCTTCGATCAAACCAGGCTGGCGGATTTTCTGGTTGGCAAGCAGATTTTGGTCTACGACGAACAGAGTCAGATCGCCCTGATGAAGAAACTTTTCGGTCCGAATGTCGATATCGGGGTTGTCGATGTTGCTCCCGAAATATGGAAAAGTTTCCCAAAAACAAAGGGTGAAAGTCTTCTTCGACTACGGGAAAGGAGCAGAAGCAACCGCTACGAAGGGGAAAAGAAGGGAGAAATAGATACCTTTCTCTCCATTTTTAACGCCTGGATAATGAAGCGGTATGAATATCTTTCCGGGGCCTATGAATCGATTTTGGACCTTGTTGCGCTTGGGACCCTTGCCGATATGATGCCTCTTGAAGATGAAAATAGGATTCTCGTTAAGCGGGGAATGAAACTCCTTTCGGAAGCCCGGAGGGGAGGGGTTCAGGAGCTCCTGGTGCGCCAGAATCTTCTTGGCAAGCGTCTTTCCACTACCGATGTAGGTTGGCAGATCAGCCCGATCATTAATGCCACGGGAAGACTAGGTGTTCCGGAAAAAGCGGCGGATCTTCTGCTGGAGACCGATGCCATGAAACGGGCGGCCCTTGCCGATGAGGTGGTATCTCTCAACCGGAAGAGAAAGAAGCTTGGAGAAACTGCTTGGAAAACAGTCGTTCCCTTGGCAAAAAAGAGTCTTACCCAGTATGGCGAACGCTTTATTCTCGTGGAAGACAAGAGCTTCCACCGAGGTATCACCGGTATCCTTGCTTCACGACTTGTGCAAAGCTTTGGCGTCCCCTCAGCGGTTATCGCCCACCTTGATACCCACCTTGTCGGTTCCATCAGAAGTGTGAAGGGAATAAATGCCAAAACCTTTCTCGAATCCTTTTCTGATCTTCTTCTCGATTTCGGCGGACATGATCTTGCCGCGGGCTTCAGCCTTACATTTGAAAACTTTCCCTCATTTCTGCAACGCTTCACCGAGATGGTGGAAAGGATGGAGGTTCCTCAAAACGAAGAAGAAGCCATTCAAATTGATGCGGAACTTCCTCCTTCGTACATGAAACCGGAACTTTGTGACATTGTCGAACGATTCGAACCCTATGGAGAAAAGAGTCCCCCCCTTGTTTTCATGGCAAAACGGGTCAGACTCGCCGAGATTTCTCTTATAGGAAAGCCGGATCCTATTCATCTAAAACTTCTGGTTGATTCCGGAAGTTTCAAGTGGCCTGCCGTATTTTGGCGTTCCGCCGATCGCGTCGGTGTCGACTTCCAGCAGGGAGACCAGGTTGATATTCTATTCCGTTTAGGCCGGAATTATTTTCAGAACAGGGAACAACCGCAGCTTACCATTCTCGATGTGAGACAAGCAGCCATATGAAACGCTACATGATGATTTTCAACCTCTTTTTGTTACCGATCATGATGATGGCTGCAGAGCAAACGCTTTGGGTCGATGCACCGGAAAAAGCTGTCGCCGGGACCCTCGTAAGCCTAAGCATCTACACCCAAAGCGAAAATGGGCTTACCGTTGCTCTTTGTGACATGGCAGGCAAGCAGATCATCTCGTCCAATACCTTCCCAGCCAAGCATGTGCAAAAAGAAGGGATGGAGGAAGAAATTGCATTACTGGGCCTTCCTTCCACCCTTCAAAGCGGTAGTTTTCTCCTCATGCTTTATTCCGGGAAAACTCTTCTTTGGCAGCAAGAACTCTCAGTTAAGATGGGAAGCTTTCTGAAAGAGGATATACCACTAAACCAGAAGATGAGCGATTTACGAAGCGATGATGATCCTCAAAAAGTAGAAGAGGCAATAGCCATCCATGCGATTTATAACACCTTTCATCGGAGACCTTTTGACGAGACACTTAGATTGCAACTGCCGGTAACGGGGGGGCGCTTTTCCGCCTGGTACGGAGATCGAAGGAGATATTGCTACTCCGACGGCACCAGTGCCCTGTCGATACATTCTGGGGTTGATATTGCGGCTCCTGTGGGAACGCCGGTATCCGCAGGAGGCGAGGGTACTGTTGTTTTTACAGGCCCCCGAATCGTTACCGGCAATACGGTGGTTATTGAATATGGCCCGGGCGTATACGGCGCCTTTTTCCACTTGGACAGAATCGATATCGAGGAGGGGAGCAAGGTCGATGCCGATACCCACATCGGAGTCGTGGGAATGACGGGTCTTGCCACAGGTCCCCATCTCCACTGGGAAATTAGGGTCGCAGGCATCCCCATTGATCCTCTCGGCCTGCTGGCTACTCCTCTTGACATGGCTTCTTCATCGCCGATACAATAATAAGAGTTTTGGAAAGAAGGGGGTGATTCACATAGCCTTTGTTCGAGTAGACGATAGCGAACCTCTGGAAAAAGCAATCAAACGTTTCAAACGAATGGTGGAAAAAGAGGGTATTATTCGGGAGTGGAAGAAGCGGGAGTACTACGAGAAACCTTCTACCATCAATAACCGCAAGAAAAAAGCTCTGGAGCGGAAACAAATGAAGAAGCTTCGGAAAATTCAGTCAATGAAGAACTATTGATTGGCAGACGGTCGGATCGTACTGATTCGACCGTTTTTTTATGATCACTGAATAGTATAATAATTAGCCACCCCTTAAATTAGGAAAAATAATTACCGAAAACATAAAATAAGTAATATTTATTTGACATTAACCTAAAAATAAGATAGTCTTTTTCCGTATAAATAGCGACAGGAGGCATCCATGCTGATATTAATCTCCGATGCTTTTGACGCGGCCCTCCCTGAAAAACTTTCAAGTTTTGGAGAGGTTACCGACGACAAAAGTCGGCTTGCGGAAGCGGACATCGTGCTTGTCAGAAGCAAAACGAAATGTACCGCCGAATGGATCGATCAAGCAAAAAATCTAAAGCTCATTATCCGAGGTGGCGTAGGAATCGATAACATCGATAAAACCTACGCGGAAAGCAAGGGAATTATTGTCCGCAATACCCCCAAAGCCAGTTCCATTGCTGTTGCGGAACTTGCCTTTGCTCTCATGATCCAGATTCCCAACAGGATTATTGAGGCACATAACGGTATGCGAGAAGGGAAATGGCTGAAAAAAGAGCTGAAAAGGACAGAGCTTTTTGGTAAGACCCTTTGTCTCGTCGGTATCGGCAACATTGCTACCGAGGTTGCAAAACGCGCTGCAGCCTTCGGCATGAAGGTAGTTGCCTACGACAAGTTTGTCTCTTCCAGCCCCCATGCAGAGATGAAATCCTCTTTGGAAGAAGCTGTACGGGATGCCGATTACATCTCTCTTCATCTTCCTTTGACCCCCGAAACCGAAGGAATGCTGAACAGCAAAATCTTTGCGGTCTGTGGCAAGAATCCCGTGGTTATCAACACAGGACGAGGTCCCTGTGTTAAGGCCGACGACATGGTGAAGGCCCTGGAGGACGGTAAGGTAAGAGCCTATGCCACCGATGTCTATCCTTCGGATCCGCCTGCAGATGATTATCCGATACTGAAGGCGCCGAATGTAGTCCTTACGCCTCACATTGGGGCCAGCAGCAAAGAAAATCTCCTGCGAATTGGGGATGAGGCATATGCAACGATCAAGGAACTTATTGATGGAGGAAAACTGTGAGCCGAAAACTTAATTTTTATGCCGGACCTTCCGTGTTGCCAATGGAAGTGCTCGAAGAGATGCAGGCAAATATCGTCGACTATCAAGGTAATGGTTTCTCACTGATCGAAGCCTCCCATCGTGGGAAGGTCTACGACAAGATCCACAACGAAGCCATTGCTTTAATAAAAGAACTTATGGGGATTTCCGACGACTATAGCGTCATCTTTCTTGGAGGCGGTGCAACTCTTCAATTCAGTATGGTTCCGATGAACTTCCTCGTCGACGGTAAGGTTGGTGATTATACCCTGACCGGTACCTGGGCGAAAAAGGCCTATACCGATGCGGAAAAGATAGGGAAGGTACATGCCGTTTTCGACGGGAAAGATAAGAACTATACAACGCTTCCCGAGGCCTCCTCTGTTAAGCCTTCCGCGAATTCCGCCTATCTTCATCTCACCAGTAATGAGACCATCGGGGGACTTGAGTGGAAACAGTGGCCAGAAACCGGAGATGTACCACTGATCGCCGATATGTCCAGTGATATTCTCAGCCGCCCTGTACCTGTTGATAAATTCGCCATGATCTACGCGGGAGCCCAGAAAAACCTCGGGCCGGCCGGAGCTACCATTGCAATCATCCGCAATGACATGCTTGAGCGATGTGGCGATCATCTTACTGCATATCTCAACTACACGCCCCACACCAAGAGCAACGCTCTCTACAATACCCCCCCCGTCTTCAGTATCTGGGGAATCAAGCTTGTGCTTGAGTGGATAAAAAAGTCAGGCGGTGCAGAAGCAATGGCAAAGCGGGCCGAAAAGAAATCGGCACTGCTTTACGATACCATGGCCGAAAGCAATGGCTTCTACCGCTGCCCAGTGGACGAGCGGTATCGCTCGACAATGAATGTGGTTTTCAGACTGCCGAACGAAGAGCTTGAAGCAAAATTTCTGAAAGAGAGTGATGAGGCTGGAATGCTTGGCCTCAAGGGACATAGAAGTGTGGGGGGGTGCCGTGCATCAATCTACAATAGCCTTCCCGAAGATGCGGTTTCCACCCTCGTACAATTTATGAAGGAGTTTCAGCGCAAAAACGGCTGAGTTGTCATGAAGATCGACGAAACGAACATAGCAATCATCAAGCATCTTCGCGACGGCCGAAAGAGTTTTTCAGCTATAGCCGATGAGCTTTCCATTACGGAAAATACGGTTCGTTCCAGGGTCAATAAGTTGATTGAGGAAGGAATTCTGGAGATTTCGGGTCTTGTGGACCCGGAATCTCTGCCCGGTCATCGACTGATCATTTGCGGAGTGAAGCTTTCGACCACCGAGTTGGTTAGAAAAGGAAAAGAATTCAGCAATCTAAGAGGATCGGTATCCGTCAGTGTTGTCACCGGTCGTTACGATCTTATTGTCCAGGTCTTGCTGGATGAAAACGAAGGGTTTGGACTGCTTGAGTTTTTCACCGAGGAGTTGTCCAAAGTAGATGAAATTCAAGAGGTCGAAACCTTTGTCGTCTATCAGGGGTACAACCTTCGGGTTCCCTATATTATCTAGGAGGTTATACGATGTTGAAACGAACGCCCCTCTACGACGTCTATAAACAGTACGACGGAGTAAAATTGATAGACTTCGGGGGATGGGAACTTCCTGTTCAGTTTGAAACCGGTATCATAGCCGAACATATGGCCGTACGAAAGAATGCAGGTCTCTTTGATGTATCACACATGGGAGAAATCATGGTGGAGGGCCCTCGGGCCGTCGAATTTGTCGATTATCTTGTTACCAATGATATTTCGAAGATGAACGACGGGAAATGCCTTTATGCTCTCATGTGCCGGCCTGACGGAGGAGTCGTGGACGACCTCATGATCTACCGTCTTTCCGCCGAGAAAATTCTCATCGTCGCGAATGCCGCCAATGTAGAAAAAGACTTTGTCTGGATCAGCTCGGCGAATCCCTGGATGCAGCGTGAAAGCGATAAGCCTAAGGTGAGTAACCAGTCCGATCGCTATGCCCAAATTGCGTTTCAAGGACCGAAGGCCAATGATTATTTCACGGAATTGTTTGGTCCGGTCGTGGATGAGATTACCTTTTTCCGTTTTCGAACCGATATTCCTGTCGCCGGTAAGTCCTGTATTATAAGCCGGACTGGCTACACCGGTGAGGATGGCTTCGAGATCTACTGTAATGCTGACGATGCAGCGGATATTTGGACCTTTATTTTGGATAAAACAAAGGAACGGGGTGTTCTTCCCTGTGGACTTGGGGCCAGGGATACCCTGCGATTCGAGGCAAAACTTCCGTTGTACGGCCATGAACTCTCCGATACTATCTCTCCGCTTGAAGCGAATCTTTCTTTCTTCGTAAAATTCGATAAGCATTCAGATTTTTGCGGAAAGTCCGCTTTGCTGAAACAGAAGGAAAAGGGAATTCCCCGCAGTCTGAGAGGCTGTGAAATGGTCGATAAAGGAGTCCCCAGAGAGGGATACAAGGTTTTCCTCGGCGATCGTGAGATCGGTTATGTAACAAGCGGGACCAAAAGTCCCATGCTCGACTCTTTCCTCGGCCTTGTACTCATCGAACGGGGAATCGGCCTTGAGATAGGCGATGAAATCGAAATTGAAATCGGCAAGAAAAAGAAGCGTGCTAGACTGGCCAAAACACCATTTTATAAGAATACTGGTAAGAAATAATAGAGCCAAAGGAGGTATGGCAATGAGCGTAGACAAATCACTGAAATATACTGAAAATCATGAATGGGTGAAGGTAAAGGGCGAGGTTGCTTATGTGGGAATCAGCGATCATGCCCAGGAAGAACTCGGTGATATCGTATTTGTGGAACTCCCCGAGCTTGATGACGAGGTTTCGAAAGGTGACGAAGTCGTCAACATCGAATCGGTAAAGGCTGCAGCCCCTGTATATGCTCCGGTGTCCGGCAAGATAACAGAGGTCAATGATGCACTTGAGGATGCTCCTGAAACCATTAACGAAGCCCCCTACGATACCTTCATTTTCGCCCTTGAGCTGAGCGACGCTTCTGAGCTCGACGATCTCATGGACGCCGCCGCATACGAGGCATTCCTCAAAGAGGAGGAATAAACTCAAAATGATCCAACATCCTTATCTTCCCCAGACCGAGGATGAGATCAAATCGATGCTCGAAACCATCGGGGTCTCGAGCATCGATGATCTCTTTTCTGATATTGCACCTTCAGTTTTACTCCAGAAAGAGCTTAATCTCCCCAAAACAAAAACAGAATGGGAAGTCTACCAGGAGCTTTCTCATCTGGCAGAAAAAAACCGGTCAGCGATATCCTTTCTCGGTTGTGGTTCGTACGACCATATTCTTCCTTCCGTTGTCGGGCGGATCATGGGCCTTCCCATGTTCTATACCAGCTATACTCCCTATCAAGCCGAAATCAGCCAGGGTGTCCTGCAGGCAATTTTCGAGTTCCAGTCGATGATCTGTTCGATTACCGGCATGGATGTCGCAAATGCCTCACTTTACGATGGCGCCACGGCAGCGGTCGAAGCGGCGGCTATGGCGGTCAATTCCTCCAGAAACAGCGATACCATTCTGGTATCCGAAACGGTACATCCCTCTACCAAGGCTGTCCTTCGAACCTATTTTGGTGATCTTGGCATAAATATCGTCGAAGTGCCGGCAGAAAAGGGGCAAAGCAATTTTGCCGCGATCAGGGATGCGCTGAAGTCCGAAGTGGCAGCGGTTCTGGTTCAGACACCGAACATTTTCGGCTATCTGGAGGATCTCACAGGCCTTGCCGATGCGGTACACGATAATAAGAGCAAGCTTATCGTCTCTTCGAATCCCATGAGCCTCGGTATTGCACGTTCCCAAGCAGAATGGAATGCGGACATAGCCGTTGGTGATACCCAGCCTTTCGGTCTTCCCTCCTATTTCGGAGGCCCTTCCGTCGGCTATATAGCAACACGGGAAAAGCTTATGCGAAAACTGCCGGGTAGAATCGTCGGACAGACGACGGACGCGGAGGGAAAGAGGGCCTTTGTTCTGACCCTTCAGGCTCGGGAACAGCATATAAAACGGGAACGGGCGACAAGTAATATTTGTTCGAACCAGGCCCTCGCTGCCCTCGGAACAACCATCTACCTGTCGCTTATCGGCAAGCAGGGCCTTAAAGAGGCTGGGAATCTCTGTCTGCAAAAGGCTCATTACCTGCACGATCGACTTGTAAAAGAGCTTGGAGCCGAAGCCCTCTCCGCCGAGCCCTTTTTCAACGAATTTACCTTGAATATTGGCAGTAAAACGGACGATCTGATCAAGGCTCTTCGATCGGGAGGAATCTACGGAGGTGTCCGGGTTGAAAATCTTGATGAACGGTATCAGGGGCTTGTGACCATTGCCGTCACCGAGAAGCGGACAAAGCAAGAAATGGACCGCTATGTTGATATTGCCCGGGAGGTGTTGTAATGGACGGGGAAACACAGTTGATTTTTGAACGATCGGTAGCCGGGCGGCGTGGCTTCCTCTTTCCCGAAAACGATATGGAAACAAAGCCTATCGATAATCTCATACCAGAGAACTATCGACGCAATAGTGAGACATGCCTGCCGGAAGTGAGTGAAGTGGATGTCGTTCGACATTTCACCGAACTGGCATCCCGTAGTTTTGGTGTTGATGCAGGGTTCTATCCCCTGGGAAGCTGTACCATGAAGTACAATCCCAAGGTAAATGAGGATATTGCCGCTCTTTCCGGATTTACCTCCTTACATCCCCTCCAGCCGAGCGAAGATGTACAAGGTATCCTCGAACTCATGTACAAGCTTACCAAAGGCTTGTGCGAGCTTACCGGAATGCAATGGGGCACGCTCCAGCCCTTCGCTGGTGCACATGGGGAGTTTACCGGAATGAAACTCTTCAAGGCCTATTTTAAAAGCAGGGGAGAGCACGACCGGCGAAAAATTCTTGTTCCGACCAGCGCTCATGGAACGAATCCCGCATCCGCCCATATATCCGGCTTTGAGGTCCAGGAGATCGAAGCTGATCACCGAGGTCTTGTTTCCATCGAAGACCTGAAAAAGCACCTTGATGAAAACCTTGCGGGAATCATGCTGACGAATCCCAATACCCTTGGGCTTTTCGAAAAAGATATCGAAACCATTGCAACGTTGGTCCATGATGCCGGCGGCCTGCTTTACTACGACGGTGCGAACCTGAACGCCATCATGGGGAAGGTGCGCCCCGGGGATATGGGCTTCGATGTTATCCATATGAATCTCCATAAAACCTTTTCCACCCCCCATGGCGGCGGAGGGCCGGGAGCTGGACCGGTTCTGGTCTCAAAGCGCCTAGTAAAGTTTTTGCCGGTTCCAGATGTGGAGAAACAGGGAGAGGCCTACGATTTCTGTTTTGCTCATCCCGAGTCGATAGGAAGAATCAGCGGCTTCTACGGCAACATCGGGGTCTTGACACGGGCCTACGCTTTTCTGCTTGCCATGGGTTCGGATGGGCTTACCGCTGCCAGCGAGATGGCTGTTCTTAATGCCAATTATCTCCGCTCACGTCTGAAAACGAGTTTTTCCATTCCCTTCGAGGGGATCTGCAAGCACGAATTCGTCCTAAGCGCCAAGAACATAAAGGAAGAGTTCGGTATTTCCGCCCTGGATGTTGCCAAGGCCCTTCTCGATGCGGGAATTCATCCCCCAACAATCTACTTTCCCCTCATCGTTCCTGAAGCACTGATGATTGAGCCGACGGAAAGCGAATCAAAAGAGACCTTGGATCGCTTCGTTGAGGTCATGGAGTCGATAGCCAAACAGGCGGCTGTCGATCCTCAAAAGCTCCATGATGCTCCTCACCAGACACCGGTACGGAGAGTCGATGAAGTACAGGCGGCAAAACATCCTATTGTAGCCTGGCGGCCGGAATAATCCGGTCGCTGTCTTCATGTATAGTAGTATCATCTTGTCCTCCTTACAAAAAGAGTCGCTTGCTCAAAGAGGGCTGAGTGTATACAATGATCGACGCGTCAAATACGTTAAAAAACATGAGTGAGCGAGGAGGAATACATGGCTGATCTTTCGACCACCTATATGAATATCCCGATGAAAAATCCCATAATGGTTTCCAGTTCTCCCTTGACCGCCAATCTGCGTGGGTTGGAGAAATGCGAGGCAGCAGGTGCAGGGGCTGTTGTGCTGAAGAGTCTCTTTGAAGAACAGATCTCCCATGATGCTTCAAGGATGATTGGTGGTCTCGATTTTGATGCCCACGCCGATGCATATGATTTCTTGCGAGATAGCAGCAGAGACTATTACTTAAATGAATACCTCGATTTGGTGGAAAAAGCGAAAGAGAAGCTTTCCATACCGGTTATTGCCAGTGTCAACTGTGTTTCCGCCGGAAACTGGACGGAATATGCCCAGCGTTTTGAGGCAGTCGGAGCCGATGCCCTTGAACTTAATATCTTTATCATCCCCTCCGATGCGGGAACCGACGGTAGCGAAATTGAGAAGGAATATTTCTCGATTCTTAAAAAGGTGAAAAAACAGGTTTCGATTCCTCTTTCGGTCAAGCTCGGTCCCCATTTCAGCGGCATGGCAAAGACTATCTCAGAACTTTCCAAGGAAGGAGCATCCGGTATAACCCTCTTTAATCGATTCTACCGCCCCGATCTTGACATCGAGAAGCTGAAGCTTTCTGCGGGCCCTGTTTTGAGCGTTCCCGAAGAGATGGGTATGGTACTTCAATGGATCGCCCTCATGAGTGGTGAGGTCGAAAGCGATCTTTCGGCCTCTACGGGAATCTACGATGGAGCCGCAGCTGTCAAACAGCTTTTGGCCGGTGCAAAAACCGTCCAGCTCTGTTCCTCGCTGATCAAAAACGGAACCGGAACTATTACGGAAATTCTCGATTTTCTTAGCGACTGGATGGAGCGTAAGGGATTTGGGACCATTGCCGATTTCAACGGTATGCTTTGTCAGGAACGAAGTAATCGTCCGGAAGCCTACGAGCGGAGTCAATATATAAAAGCGCTGGTGGGCATCGCTTGAATCCTACAGACAGATGAATGGCTTGCGGCGTGTTGCAGTCTTCTCCGGCTCCAGCGGAGGAAATAGGCCTATCTATATGCAGTGGGCTGAAAAGCTGGGGTATGCCGTCGCCGAACGGGGACTGGCCCTTGTCTATGGGGGAAGCAGTGTTGGACTGATGGGCCAGGTTGCAAGGGCCGCTCTCTCACGTTCTGCCGAGGTTATCGGTGTAATTCCCGAAGCAATACACCGTCATGTTGCCCCTCAGCCGGGGGTTCGCCTCGAAGTGGTGGCGGATATGCATGTTCGTAAGGCAAGGATGTATGCCCTTGCCGATGCTTTTATCGCTCTTCCCGGGGGGATTGGTACCTGGGAGGAGATTCTTGAGGTATTTACCTGGCTGCAACTGGGCTATCATCAAAAACCGGTAGCGCTTTTGAATATCTGCGGCTTTTATGACCCGCTTTTGGCAATGCTCGACCATGCGGTAAGCGAAGGGTTTCTGAAAGAAGCACATCGTAGGCAACTTATTGTTTCCCAAAGTTGTAATGAAGTTTTTTCTCTTCTTGAAGATTTCCGCCCCTCCGAGGTGCAAAAATGGTGATGAAAAATTTGCTTTTTTAGGGAAAATTCATACCATCAATTGCAGCGGAGGAGTTATGGACAATATGCGTGAGACGGGTGTCTTGAAGGTCTTGGCCGATTTTAATATTTCGGAACAACACATTGTAATCAACCCGAACGATGGTTTTGATATTGGCCTCATGATGACGGAAGCACCTGTTAGTCTCTTTCTCGGCGATTCGATCGATATGCTCCATAATGGATCGGCAGTAGCAATTGAAGGAATCGTAGTCCAAAAAAATGAGTGTAGGCTCGGTACCGTTGAGTTGAGTAGCAGATCTCTCGAACGTATCGGCTCGCCAGGCTCTGTCAGGCTGCATCTTCTGCCCTCGAGTCCACGGCCCAGACTTCTCATTTCCCCGGCATGAAAAGAGAGAAGCGGGGCTTTCTCCTTTGTCTTCTTGCCGTTTCGATAAAAACCCGTTTTGCCAAATCTTTATCATCCGCTTCCCGCAGAAACCCGTGAAACAGCAAAAAAATGTCGGCACAAGTTCGGCCAGGAAAGGCCTTACAGATATCTTTCTCCCGCATAAGTCGAATTGCCGGAAGGAAGAGTTCCTCATACCACCTCTCTGCACTCAACCCCGATTCCGCAATGGCCCTGTACAGTTTTTCATAACCCAATAGAAATGTCGTCTCAAAAATGTCGTTGTTTTGTGTTGAAAACCCGGTTTCTTTGGAAAAACTCTTTTGCTGTACCACTCTGATACGCTCTTCGATTTCCTTCAGGTTGTTCGCACCTTCCAGCGAACCGGGAAAATCCACGGAGTAGACCTCTGCTTCAACCGATGGGATGCCCTCGGCCACAGCCACCGACACACGGTGGTTACCGTCTCTGACGAAATAATATCCACCGATTTCGTACAATTGAACGGGAGGCAGGGGCCGATACTCCTCCATTGCCTGATGAATTCGAATCCATCTCGATTTCAAGCTCGTGGATTTCGGACGAAATCTGCGGGAAAACTGGTAGGCCCGGCCCTCCGAACCGATAATCTTTTTAACAGGGACCATCATTCTCCCGATGGCTCGTTGGGAGGAAAAGCCGAGCATCGATGTTACTGGATCCATGGGAATCAGGTGACTTGTTCCAAAACGAAACAGATCGATAAGTTGGCCGAAAAAGCCCTTTCGCAGCGCTTTTTCAAATTCCCGAACAGAGATAATATTTGTAAGAAGTCTATGTTCCATGCCCTTTCAAATCCTGTATATGGCCCGCAAAACAGCCCATCCGTCTTCGGCAGAGGAGGGTGATGGCATTCCGTTTTGGTCCACCATGGCTGCGGCAGTAGCTGCCATAGTGGAAAAATAGCCGGTCTTTCGAAAACGGGGAGTGATGTCGGGCATCAAAGAGTGAAAACCGGAGTAAAACGGGCTCTCCACGCTTTTAAAAAAGCGAAGGAGCCCGTTTCCAATCTCAATCTTCCCCCTTTCAAAATTGAGGTCAAGACGAAATACAAGATGGTCTCGTTCTCCACCGATATCGAGAGAGACAGCGACAGCGCCTGCACACCCACATAGCTGAAGCGTACCTTTGTTGCTTTTAGGATTGCCCAACCGTCGTTTTGGTATGAAATGGGCATCACAGAGGAAATTAACGGCATCGATCATGTGGGTTCCGTCGTGGATAAGCACGGCCTTGTGTGGCGCACTCCGACCGAAATAGAGCGTGCCGTGTATGGAAAGCAAGTTTCCATATAGCTTCTGATCGATTGCATCTTTTACTACACGGTAGTCGGCGGAAAATCTCCTCTCGTGATTTACAATGATTCTACTTTTCGATCGTCGCGCCAACGAACGAATTGTTGAGGCCTGATGTAATGTCCATGCGATGGGCTTTTCACAAACAACAACGGGAACACCTGCCGAAAGAGCAAGCCGGACAAGTGCCAGATGGGTATCAGGCGGAGTCGCAATGGTAAGAAGATCAGGCCGGAGTTTCTCCAGCATGGCTTCGGCATCTGAAAAAAGTAACGGAGCAGGATCAAGCTCTTTCCACTGTCTGGAGAATAGCTCTCGCGCCTCACGATTTGTATCGCAAGCACCTGCCAAACAGACCCCCTTCGTTGCAACGATGGCACCTGCATGGGTACACGGCTTTTCTCTTTGCTCATCCATCTCAAGGCTGCTACCGATTCGGCCAAGGCCGACCAGCGCCCATTGTTTTGTCTCTTTCATGGCTTCATCCATTAAGCAACGCTCTGATATCCGGAAACGTCGATTTATACCGGCAGCCCAAAAGCCACATAGCAAGATCAAAGGTAGGTGACACGGCTTTCATAACAAGCGCCGAATCAGAACTTGCTATGCCATCCCCCACAAAGTCCCGAACGATTGGGTCTGCAGAGGGAAAAAAATCAACCGTTGCCTGCACTCCGGAAATCGAAAGCGCATTTCGTAATGCTTGTGCCAAGTTTCCGCTACCAGAGACAGGCCTGTCAAGACATATCAACAGATACTCCGGATCAAGTTCGGCGATCCCCTGAATAAAGAGGGAGATAGAGTGTTCCATATATGTAGTGCTTCGACTCCTGCCGAAAGCAGCCCCGGCATCACGAAGCAAACCGTCGCTGGCGATAAACAGGGGAAGCCCTCGATGATAATTTACCAGGGTAAGCAAGACATTATGGCCGTCTACGGCAAGTCGCGAACGCTTCTCAACAGAGTACACAAGCTTTGAAGCTATCAAATTCGATACGGAACGGCTCAATACCCCCCGAAAGAGAATCATCCGCTCTGCTTTCGCCAATCTATAACGATCTCCAACCAGTTTTAAAGTAGCTTTCGTAGGATATCCCTTATCCAAAAGCCCTCGGTAATCGACGACCGCATCGGCAAAGGCTTTGCTAAACTCCATAACGAATATCATAGCTCGTATCACAATCCAGCTCAATGCGCTTGAGCTTTATCCTCGGCTGTACTACCATTGACACATGGCGGAAGAAGATATGATTCTTGAAAAGATCCGTGTCGTTTTATTCCGCTTTCCCGACGGTATCGACGAATTCCATCTGATGCAGGAACTGGGCTGGGAAGAACTGAGAAATAAGCTGGTTCCGGGTCTCTTCTGCAGTGAAGATCCCGATCGCATTCTTTTTTGCTCGCATTTCCTGCTTTTTCATCTTCTCTACCGGCTGAAAGAACGATTACGCAGTACAAAAAGCGGTTCTCTTACCGTTTTCTGTCTCGAAATTCGGCTTGTCCCTCAGCTATGCCGAACCACAGAGAACCAAGGGGCCCTTGAGAAAGCCGATCCGATGGAAGCCTATTATCTCAATCTTCAAAACATGGAAACGGTCAGCGGCAGCGACGTTCGGAATATGCTGGAGGATTTTTTCAGGCGTTTTGCATCCTGGGAAAACAGAGATGTGGATTTAAAAATACTCGGACTTGACCACGGGGCCGGTAAGCAGGAAATCAAAGAGCAATATCATCGTCTAGTCATGAAACACCATCCCGACCGCGGCGGAAATGCGCAAAAATTCAGAGAAGTAGCCGAGGCAATGGAGCGTTTGGAAGTATCTTCCGAGTTATAATGCTTGACAGATAAGCAGATAGGTCATATACTTTTACGAGGTTGGTACAAAAACGAACTAACTGGATATAGCCATGGGACAGCCCAAAAGAACAAGGATTATAAATACCTCTCGTGTGATTCGTACATTATGGATACACGGTGGCCTGAGTCGTGCGGCTCTCGCTCAGCGTTTGGGATTAACGAAATCCAGCATAAGCATCATTATTGACGAGCTTTTAAAAAACAAGGTCATCTGCGAAGGTCCCGAAATAGATCCTGGTCCTAAGGGTGGAAGGAAAGCCACAAAGTTATTCCTTAACAGTGACTGGCTTTATGTCGTAGGAATGGAAATCCGTTGTGATTCGGTGCTCCTGCTTGCTATCGACATAGAAGGAAGGGTCCTTTTTTCTCGTACTGTGAAACAAAAATTCTCTGCAAAAAATTTTAGTTCGGATATACTTGCGCTCATAAAAGGCCTTAAACAGGAAGAAACACGACTTAACAGAACATTATTGGGGGTCGGTCTTGGATTTTCCGGTATTATTGATGCAAGCAAGCAAATCATAGAACACTCCGTTTCCCTGGACTTTCATGCCCCTTTTGATTTCAACGGGGAGGTTGCCTCTCACTGTGACATACCCATCATCATTGAAAATGATGCAAACTGTGGGGCCTGGGGAGAAGTGGTCTTCCGTAGAAAACACCAGTTAAAAAATTTCTTATTTCTTCTCATCGAATTCTGGAAATACTGCTCTTCTGAAGGTGATCTGCCACAGCCAACAATCGGATTAGGTTTTGGTTTCAACGGAAAGATATACCGAGGAACCTATAGCTCGGCTGGTGAATTTAAAAGCCTGCTGAATGATGATCCCGACAGCTCGGCCCAGATATGCTGGAAAAGAGGCTCGGACGTTATTCCTTTAACGAAAGATAAAATCGCATTGCAAAAGTATATTCGGGAGCTTTGCCGCAACGTAGCCTTCTTAGTGAACACCCTTGATATTGGAAACCTCTTTATTGGCGGTGATATTGAAGAGTTTAAATCTTTTATTTCCACCATGCTGAATGAAGAGCTTCGGGCCAATACTCTTACCTCGGCATCTCCCCGTTGTGAAATCCAATTCTCGGCCTTAGGGCATCAGGCTGTGGCCTTTGGCGCAGCCGGGCTTATCCTCGATAGGGTGTTTATGAATCTGGAAGCCCTGGATGATCCCTTTGGCCGACCAAAGATACAACCGCTTTACTTTATGGAGGAATAGCAATCTCTATCCCGGATAGAGAAGAACGGGATAAAAATAAAAAGGAGGAAGGTCATGAAAAAGAGAGAGATAGTACGACTATTCGTACTATGCAGCTTTTGTGTTAGCACAGCTCTTCTCGTGGGGTGTAATAAAAAAGGAGAGGAGGCAACTACACAAGAATCGGGTACAATTACCTTGTCGGCTTATCATTATCTTGATCAAACCGATAAAACCACGGCCCCCAATTTCCAGGCACTGGTCGAGGCGTTTAATAAAAAGTATCCGAATATCAAAATAAATTTTGAATTCGGATATGGTGAAGCCTATCACACAAAGCTACAAACCCTTGCAGCCTCAGGTCAGTTACCGGATATGATGGTTGTCTATCCGGGAAAACGAACCGCCTATATCACTTCAGAAGGTCATGTTCAGGACCTTCGGCCCCGATTCTCCGGCCATGAAAGTGAATTTGCCTCAATTGCCTTGAAATCGCAAGGACCCAACGGGGAAATGTGGGAGATTCCCGAGGACATCAGCGTTACTTCAATCATGTATACAAACAATAAGCTGTTGAAAGAATTGGGACTCACCTTTCCAAAAACTTTGGATGAACTGATTGCCCAGGGAGAAACTATCAGGCAGGCAGGGCTGATTCCCATTTCAATGGCAAATAAGGATGCCTGGCCTATGCAGTCCTGTCTTGCAAGTATGCTTGCGGAACGGACAGGCGGAATGGAATGGTTCGACAAGGCTGTAAAAGGCGACGGAGCCGGGTTCGATGATGATGTTTTTGTTCGCGCTTTGGAGATTATTAATTTCTTACATGAAAAAGAGATGTTTTCGCCCGGCATAAACCAGCTTGCCTACATGCAAGGGTTAGACGATTTTGTGAATGAGCGAGCCGTTTACTTCATCGACGGCGGATGGATGGTCAATAATATGGTCGGGGAACTTTCCGATGAACAGAAAGAATACATGTCTCTGGAGTCTTTCCCCGATATTCCGAATCAGAAAGGGGAAAGCGGTTCGGCATCTGGAGTCGCTGGCACCGGATTCGGTATGAACTCGGACTTAAGCGGCGAAAAGGCCGAGGCGGCATGGAAGTGGATTTGGTTTTATTCCGGACCCGAGGGTTCCGCCATCAGACAGAGATTTGGAAGACTTCCAGCCTATAACCTGAAGGCTCCTGATGATGTCGACCCCATGATAAAAAAACTCATCAACTATGTCGGTTCAATTCCTATGGGATATGTTCTTGATTCCGTCGTAGGTGCCGAGGGAATCGGTATATTTAATAATGATCTTCAGGAAATGATGTTTGGATTGACCACACCAAAGGATGTTGCAAGCAAACTTGAGGAATGGGTAAACGAAAACGACAGATCCAACTAACGCAATACATGCAGGTCGGGGGATTCTTCCCGGCCTGTGTTTTATCCAGGAACGATTATAATGAACCAGAAAAAAACAAAAATCATAAGCTATTGGATCCTGGCCGGACCACCGCTCATTCTTTTTTTATCCGTTATTCTCTTTCCAATCCTTTTTTCGCTTATTATCAGTCTCAGTAACTGGAGTGGCTCCGGTAGCCTTCAGTGGGTCGGGTTAAAAAATTATATTGAAATCATCCACGATAGAATTTTCTTTCACGGTTTACGGAATAATCTCTTAATCGTTGCAATATCTGTCTTAGGACAAATCCCTCTTGGATTTGTCCTTGCCTATATTCTTTATCGAAAAATAGTACAGCGGGAAAAATTCTTTGAGACGATGATTTTCCTTCCTATTACTATTTCTCCTGTTGTTATAGCTATTTTGTGGAATCAGATTTTTTCGACGTCCGGTCTCTATACGAGTATTATACGAAAAATCAGCAATAATCCCCGTTATGTTGTCTCAATTTTTGAGAACCAGAGCCTTGCGATCATTCCCATCCTCTTTGTTATTCTTTGGATGTACACCGGCATGTATATGGTAATGTATCTTGCAAACCTCCAAAAAATTTCCCCCTCAATCCTGGAAGCGGCCGAAATTGATGGTGCAAGTGAAAGCCAAATTCTTCTTCATATTATTTTTCCTTTCATGCAAGGTGTCATTATGACCACTACAATATTTGCAATAACAGGCAGCCTAAAATCTTTCGACCTCATCTATGCCATGACGGGAGGCGGCCCTGCCCATTTTACCGAAGTAATTGCAATTTATATGTATACAAACACCTTTAAATACTACAAGTACGGTTTCGGTAGTGCAGTCTCGATCATCATCGTATTGCTGAGTGTCGGGCTGATTTTTCTTTTACAGATACTCTCCCGACGCCTTGACAGAAAATACTCGTGAGGAAATGAAGTGATGTTGCAGTCGAAAAATCTTTGGAAAATTTTTTCCTATTTTGTGATGATTCTCTTTTCGATACTAACCATCGGTCCTCTTTTGTGGCTTCTGTACAGTTCTTTCAAACCCCATGCGGCGATCGTTCGAAGCCCTCTTGCTTTTCCCTCCGGATTCTATGTTGAAAACTATATACGGTCATGGCGACTGGGAAAATTGGGAATTTATTTTTTAAACAGTATAATCTATGCGACAGTTCCCACAATCATAACCGTTTTTTTCGCCATGTCCTCCGGTTATGCTTTTTCAAAATTCCATTTTCGTTCTTCGCATGTACTGTACGGCATATATCTCACAGGACTCCTGGTAACTGTCCACTCTGTCATTGTGCCGCTATTTATCCTTGAGACCAGGATTGGAATCGATAATACACGTCTGGGCGTAATCATTCCTTATATTGCCTTTGCGCTTCCGTTTCAAATCTTTCTATCAACCAGCTATATAAAAGGTATCCCCGATTCTTTAGAAGAGGCCGCGCTCATCGACGGGGCATCCTATCTTGCAATTTTCATGAAAATCATTATTCCTGTCGCTACTCCGATCATAGCGACAATGACCATTTTTACATTCCTGAGTAATTGGAACGAATTCATATTGGTTCTGACTTTAACCAGCAGGGTGGCCATCCGCTCTCTGCCAGTCGGCATTAATAGCTTTGCCGGAGGGATGTCAAGAGATTACGGCCTACAGTTTGCAGCCCTGGTAGTGGGAACCGCCCCCATGATTGTCTTCTATCTCTTTTTTCATGAGCAGCTTGCGAAAGGATTTTCCGCAGGTGTTTCCAAGGAGTAGTACATTATCATCATGAAACATAGCCTATCACTCATACCACAAGTCAACGGAAACATAGCTGACGAAAAGACACGCTTCGCGCTTTCCTCAGATTCACTTATTCAGATAGAGCCGGGATTTGAATTCGCAGCGGAAGATCTGCTTCGCTTTCTCGAACGCCGTTACGATTTGAGGCTGACCATATCAAGCCATACAGCCCTTCCTATCTTTGAGCATACACAAGCTGGGATCATTAATTTCTGCCATGACAGTGGTATGTTTCACCCGGAAGGATACCAAATCACAATCGCAAACGGAATCTGCGATATTACCGCACAAACCGCGACAGGTGCTTTATACGCCGTTCAAACCATAAAACAACTGTTTCATTCCGCAGTACCGGAGCTTCCTGCAGTAAAAGTGTACGATGAACCCTTATACCGCTGGAGAGGCTTTATGCTCGACTCGGCTCGTCATTTTTGCTCCGTAAGCGAAATCGAACGGATTCTGGACATGATGTTGTATCTCAAAATGAACAAATTTCATTGGCACCTCACAGACGATCAGGGCTGGCGAATAGAGATAAACGACTATCCGCTATTATCACAGGTCGGCGGACTTTCTGCTCCTTCTCCTGGTTTTTACACTACCGAAGAACTTCATTACGTCGTCTCCTATGCCGAAGAACGAGGAATTACCGTTATACCTGAGGTCGACCTGCCCGGCCATTGTCTTTCGTTACTTGCCGCTTATCCAGAGTTGGGATGTAGTGGCGGTCCCTATGTCATTCCATCGGAGCCTGGCATTTTTTATGAACTCCTGTGCCTCGGTAACGATGACGCATTAAGCTTTTCAAAGCGACTCATCGATTATATCTGCGAGATTTTTCCAGGTCCATGGATTCATATCGGCGGTGATGAAATTCCGACGAGACGCTGGAAGGAGTGCCCCAAGTGCCAAAAGCGTATAAAGGAAGAACACCTGTCGAATAGCAGAGAACTCCATACATGGTTCGCCAATAGGATCCAGGAATATGCAGCGGCAAAAGGGAAAAATCTCATAACATGGAACGACGGCATCGATGAGAAGCTTTCCCGTGATATTATTTGTCAATTCTGGTTCCCATATCATAATGCATACGAAAAAGCGGTGGCAGAATCCAAACGGGGAAGAAAATTCATTATGTCTGACTATTTCTCTACCTATCTAGATCTGTCACAAGCAGTAGTACCGCTAAAAGCTACCTATGCGTATACAGGCCAGTTACATGCCGGCAAAGAGGCGGCGCAGGAGCATGCCATTCTTGGTATCGAGGCTCCCCTGTGGAGCGAACACATATCTGATAGAAGGAGTAGGGACAAGCAGCTCTTTCCAAGAATCCTTGCAGTGGCAGAATCCTGCTGGACGGATGCAGAGGCGAAAAACCTACACAATTTCATCAAACGGGTAGATCATCTCAAAGGTTTCTTCCAAACAGAGTTTTCCATTGACGGAAACATGTATCGGAGAGATCCGTTCGTGCTCATACGCTTCCTAAAAAAAGCTATACGTATTATTTCTATGCTTCGGCAAGCGGTTTCTCCAAACCGAGAAAAGTAACACACCATGAGTGGTATCGGAAAATAGCAACTATTGCTATTTTCCGCCACTTCAACAAATCCCCCTTCTTGTATATACTACGTCAACTTGACCATACAGAGAATATGGAGCCCGAACATGAAATTACGCTTGAAGCTTTCTCTGCCTATCATCGGTTTATCCTTTTTTCTTTACATCATATTATTTTTTCTCATGACGATGGGCCTTCATCAATACGAAAATTTCGCTCTGACAACAGCCCGGCAAGAATTACTTGACGGATATAAGAAAGAGTTAAAAAGTGCAACGGAAATTGCTGCTTCTCTTATTCAATCCATCTACGCCGATCAAGAACGATCCGATGAAGAGAAGCTGGAAGCGGCCAGAACGGCCGTGAGGCCTTTACGCTTTGGTACGGACGGTTATTTTTATGCATACCGGGCAGGAACAGGGGAAAATATCATCCACGGCTCGACACCTGCCAATGAAGGAAAATCGCTTTGGGACCTCCAATCGCCTGATAAAAAGCAGTATATCATCCGAGATTTGGACAAAGCGGCGAGAGACGGCGATCTGTTTGTGGATTTTTATTGGTCGAAACCTAACCACGACCCTCAGGAGGTTTTTCCAAAACTGGGGACAGCTCTTATGGTCCCAGGAACCACAATTTGGGTAGGGACCGGGGCTTATATCGACGAAATAGATTCTGCAGTGACAAAGTTGACCGCATATTATGCCAGTTTCGCAAAAAAAATGACCATCATTCTTTTAATTTTCCTTCTTGCGGCTCCCCTGGTAATGTTTCTTCTGATTTTCAGGCGAATACGTAACGTTGTGGGACCGATAACAAGGCTCAGCGACATTGCTCAACGTTCGGCAGGAACCGACTTTCGGGAGATCCCCGAGATAACTGCTCGACGGTTTCCAGATGAAGTTACGGTACTTGAAAGAAGTTTTTCCGAATTGTTCAGCCAATTCAGTAAGGTAATCCGAAATGTCCAGGTAGCAGTCGACCGGTCCAGGAGAAGAGGGACCGGAATGAACAGCTCCATTACAACGATCAATGACTCGCTGAAGGAAGCCCAAATATCCCTGGAAAATCTCTCGGCCTCGGAAAAACAGCTATCTGCAGAGGCGCAGGCAAACCAAAAGCTCAGTGATGATCTTGAACAATTCATTGCGGGAACGAATCACCTTGCACAGATGCAGTCGAAGGATGTAGGCGATGCTTCGGACTCGGTCCGGAGGATGAGTAGCGAGATAGAGGTTATTGCCCAAAGCGCAGGACGCTATACGATAACGGCGCAGGCCCTTGATAAGGCGGCAAAATCCGGAGAAAAAAGCATCGGTGAGGCAGTAAAGAGTCTTGAGCTTGCGGACACCGCGGCTGTAGCTATTAATGAAGCAGTTTCTATGATTGATACCATTGCCGAACGGACCAATATTTTGGCCATCAACGCCTCAATCGAAGCGGCCCATGCAGGAGAGGTTGGAAAGGGCTTTGCCGTCGTCGCCAATGAAATCAGAACCCTTGCAAAAGGATCAAGCGACAGTGCGGAAAGTGTGGCTTCCCGCCTTAATGATATTGCAAGCGCCATTGTATCCAGTAAAGAATCAACCAAGCACGCAAACGGTACCTTTATCGATATCATCGAACATTCGGAACAAGTTCTCAGCGGGATGGAATCGATTACCGCGATAACACACACGCTACAGACCATGGGGCAACAGGTTGATCAAGCCCTCACGGCCCTCATCGACAGTTCGGATAAGGTCCAAACCTCCTCTACCGAGGCCCATGAAAAGATCCTGAATGTCTCCCATTCTGCTTCCGATCTTGCCGAATTATCGATTAATCTGCGAAATACCATCACCAATATGGAACAATTCTTGAATTCCATTCGATCACAGGCAGAAGAGATCTTGGAAGAGGGGGAGCAGAATTCCAAAGAAATCGGCGTACTTTCGGATTCGGTTTCTCAGTTCAAAACCGCCGAAGAAACACCAAGCAATGTATAGCGGCAGAAAATGATTCTAACCGGCCTTATATCAGTTGGGACTATTCCACCTACAAAAGCGATCGGTAACCAAGACGAAAATTGCAGCTTTGGCCTTAATAGTTACAGGGATACTATTTGCAAAAATATAATATGAAAATCGTTACGATGCTTTACGTATCGCGCCGATGAAGTAATCCTGAGTTCAACAACGTTATTGTGATGACTATGATGTATCCTGCTGTTGCAAATAGGGAGGATTCGACTCCGAATTTTCCTCCCGTCAACAGCATTGAATGCGACTGCAGCCTGTATGAAATTATGGCTTGAGAATTATAAGCAGTATCAATATCCAGAATATGCCCGATTATGATGATGTTCCATATGCCGTGAACCGTTGCACTTGCGAAAATGGAGCCGCTATCGTAAACGATTAATGAAAACATAATTCCGACAAGCGAGCCCGATATTATCAAAAACAGAAAATCCATACATCCCAGTTTTCCATTAAAAACATGCAGGACCCCGAAGAGTACAGACGGGATAAGAATTGCGGCTTTCTTCCCCCATTTTCGCTCGACCGTACTCATGATCAGACCCCTGAATATCATCTCTTCACCGATTCCGGCTCCAAAACCAACCGTAAAGATGGAACTCAACAGGATGGTATATTTCTGAGTCATCGACATTGTATTTACTATAAAATCACCCTTTATACAGAGCAAAGCCAAGGTGACCAGGAAAGGAAGCAGAAAAGCACAGATAAGCCAACGCAGATAATGATGTGGTTTTCTGATATAACATTCCGCTAATGACACCTTCAGAATTTTCGCACTGTATATTCGTACGGACAGCCATGCAAGTGTTATGTAGATAAGCGTAAACAGCAATGAGGTTGCCCAGTCAGGTAGCGGAATTGTATATGCAAAGCCCGCTATCAGCTGTGCAAGAACAAGGATGATAATCCCGACCAGTATTGTCAGCAGGGTCAAAATGGTGCTTCTTTTTTGCATGCCGCTTCCTTTTGAAATTACTGCATGCTATTATACCCGCCCGAAACCTCTTCCTCTATAGGGTTTACATTCAAATATGCTTCTGAAACCAGTAATGAGCATAGCGCTCGTTATTAAATGCTACAACCTCCTCATAACCGCTACTTCTGTACATTGCCTGTGCTTCCGTCAACGCCTTGTTCGTCTCCAGCCGCAACAACGGTATATGCTTCTCGCGGGCTATGTGTTCCAAGTAGCTGAGTATCTTTCGGCCTGCTCCAAGACCTCTACATGTCTTTGACACCCACATGCGTTTAATTTCACCATGGTCGGGATAGCATTTGAGCGCACCACACCCTATGGCTTCGTCGTGAATTCGCGCAACAACAAAATATCCGTTTGGAGGCGTTAGCTCACTATCACTTGCCGAGATGCTATCGCCAGGGGCAAAACCATCTTCAAAACGATCGTTAAGTTCAGCAAAATAGCTTTCGATACATGAACGTGCGTCACGGCTTTCCGGCGGCACCACTTCCATGACAATCAATCCAGCAGTCAGCATTTTCTCAACAATCTCCATCCCTTCAATCAGCCTGCGACGCTGTTTTTCCGACAAGGGTTCCAATATAGAACCTGCAACTTCGTCCGAAAGTACATCGAGCACCTTCAATTCGCGTTCGCCATCTTTCGTTAGCGATACGGTCCGTACCCGTGCATCATTCAGAGAAGATCGCATTATTATCAAACCTTCAGCCTCTAACGTACGCAGTAGGCGACTCATATAGCCGGAATCGAGGCCGAGGCGGCTACGCACGTCTCTAACTTCCGCACCCGATATGCCAATTTCATACAGTAGACGGGAAGCACCGAGGGACCTGTGCCTTCCCAGAAACTGAGCATCAAGTACACCAATCCTTTGTGTAACAGTTCTGTTGAACTTCCTAACAATAGAAATATCATTCATATATCTGACTATAGTCAGCAATTTATCACATGTCAATACTCCTCTTTTTTACCCGGCTTACAGGACCTTCGTTCTTTATTCCAATGCACTTACCACTGATTTTTGTTTGTGATAACATAAACGAAGATGCAAAATGCAAAGTAGAACATCTGCTTCATTTGTAATTGGAGGATGATTTGTCTGAAAAAGACACCATAGACACGACAGCAAAAGGCCCCCATACAATTACGAGCCTGATATCTGATTTGAGAAAACTTGGGGTACAGAGCGGCATGACCGTTCTTGTTCATTCCTCTCTGAGTTCGATAGGGTGGGTATGCGGTGGCGCCGTAAGTGTCATTATTGCCTTGGAAAGGGTCTTGGGAAAAACAGGAACGCTGCTTATGCCTACCCATTCAGGCGACTTATCTGATCCGAAAAATTGGGGGAACCCCGCTGTCCCTGAGGCGTGGTGGGATACAATCAGGGCTGAGATGCCTGCATTCGATCCGGCTCTTACCCCTTCACGAGGTATGGGAATCATTCCCGAAACGTTCAGAAAACAAAAAGGGGTCATAAGAAGTTCCCATCCGAATGCGTCCTTTGCTGCCTGGGGAAAAAATAATACATACCTGATTCAGGATAATCATCTTGATTACCAAATGAATGAGAAAAGTCCCATAGGAAGGCTATACGAGTTGGATGGATATATCCTCTTGCTCGGCGTTGGTTACATGAATAACACATCTTTTCACCTGGCAGAGTATAAAGCCGACTACAGCGGAAAAGAAGAGGTTCTCGAATATGCTCCGGTTAACGAAAAAGGCAGGAGGGTATGGAAAGCTTATCATGATATCGCATTTGACTGCGATGACTTTGAATCGATAGGCCAGTCATATGAAAAGGAGAATTCCATCAAGGTCGGCTTGATAGGGTCGGCGAATTCAAGATTAATTCGACAAAAAGAATTAGTAGATTATTCGGTCAGATGGATGGAGCTGAACAGGAAATAGCCCCAAAGAAGGGAATTCCCTCAAACACTTTCCTATACTTATGGTATGAAGTGGCACATTGGCGTACTTACTGTCATATTCTTTTCCACGCTTTCGGTAGTCGCTGCTGTGCCTGTTCATGTCCTTGTGCTCCATTCCTACCATAGTGATTTGCCTTGGACAAAAGGGTTCGACGAAGGGCTTCATGATGCGCAAGCCCAATATCCGGAACTTCAATACTATACCGAATATCTTGATACCTCTAGAGTTGGCAGTTCATTGTCTCATCAACAATGGGCCGAATACCTTCGTACAAAATATCACTCTGTTGAAATCGATATCATTATCAGTGAATCCGGACCAGCCGCAAATCTCCTTCACGCCTATCCCGAACTGTTTGGACCGATCCCGCAGGTCATTTATTCCCCGGTACCTCACAAGACAGCGAACTATCAACTCTCCGTCACTCCGCAAATTGAGGCGGCCATAGTAGGGACCGCAAAGCTGGCCATTGCACAAAACCCAAAGGCCAAGAAAGCAATTATAATCGACGGCGGAAACCCGGCTACGGACTCGACAATCAAAATTCTGCATGAGGCCCTAAAAGGATACAATGTTGATGTCCAAACAGTAAGCAACTTCACGCTCCCTGAAATCCAAGAGTACTTATCCACTTGTAAACCGAACAGCATAGCCTTTTATACACTTATTCTTCGGGACCGTACCGGCAAGAAATTTGTTCCTCAGGAAGTTCTCGCCAAACTTGCCGAAAGAAGTGCTATCCCCATTTATACGTTTTGGGGAACACTTGCGGATAGCGGTAGCACCGGGAGCACGATGTTAGATGCACAGACTATCGCATATGAGGGCATGAAGGTTGCCGTTAACTATCTTAAGACAGGGGAATTCGGTAATAAGTATGGTACGACGCAAACCTATATAAACTGGAAACTCCTGAAACGTTACGGGATAAATCCCCGTACGATTCCCCGGAACGCAACTATCCTTAATAAGCCGGAGCCCTTTTTTATTAGGTACTACGTAGAAACGGTGACGGTTGTATCCATTTTATTCATATTGGGCTTCATTATTATGCTTATTCAGTTTCGACGTAATCTTGCAATCAACCGGCAACTTTGCATCAAGGCTGAAGAGATAGAAAACGCTCTCAAAGAAAAAGAGATTCTCTACAATGAAATGAATAACCGAATCAAGAATAATCTAACCATATTGTCAAGCATGATTATATTGCAAATCAATGAAATGAAGGATGAAGCAACGAAACAGCAACTTGAGAATGTGGTTGGCCGCCTTCAAACTTTGGCGCTGGTACATGAAGAATTAAGTAATAAGAAGCATCTCAAGGAAACGAATATCCATGGATCTCTGCAGGCGCTTATTTTACAAGTATTCAATGCTATGTCCTCAGGACCGGCTGAAAAGCGATTACTGATAGACATAGATGAGATCAAGATGGAGAATAGGGATGCTATTGCCTGCTGCCTCATCGTTCATGAACTTCTCACGAATGCAATCAAATATGCATTTCCTAATGGGGCATCCGGTACTATTCACGTCGTACTGAAAAAGCTATTAACCCAAGAGGTTGCATTATCTGTTTCTGATTCCGGTATTGGGATCCCATCATCATATAGCATAGAAACTGACGCAAAACTGGGGTTGAAAATAGTGAAGTTATTGGTGAAACAGTTAGGCGGCTCTCTTGAAATACGAAATGCAGATGGCGCCGTTTTTTTGATTAAATTCAGGATCTGAAGACAGAGCGTCTTTAAACCTTTTATAATATCGAAACGGAGATCATTTTTGGTTAAACGATTCTAAGGCTTTCTCAATTGCTTGGAATAATACGAAAATACCACTATTTTTTAGGATATAGCCATATCGCGTGATACCCCGGACGCGGGAAACATACTCCTTCTCTGAGTGACTTGTAAGGAATATAATGGGAACATCGCGTTGTTCTAAGATCTTTTTTGAGGCTTCGGTTCCGTCCATCCTATTTCTGCCGAGATCAATATCCATCAGGATCAGATCGATCTCGTTTTTGAGACCTTCTCTAATGGCATCTGTTCCATTTAAGACGGTTTTGACTCGAAACCCCTGTTTCTCAAGCATATGGGATTCTGCCATGGCTATTAAAGCTTCATCTTCGACCAATAGAATTTGAGTATCAACAGTATCATTTGACATCTCGTGTATACCTATGATCCTCACCATGATTTGCAGCCATTTTACTTATCATAAGTATAAGAAGTAGCTATTGAAAATAAAAGAGATATAGTGAAATAAAGATAAAAAGGGAGGTCATATCGTAGTTGATTGTAAGAGGAAATGCTCTCTCATCTTTGGATAAACCTGATTGGCAATGCAGTAAAGTATGCTCGTGATAGCGCTGATACATCATATGCATCACAGGAAAACGGACTTGGGCTCTCCATTGTTAAACAGGTTGTGGATCTTTATAACGGGAAGATATCGTTTGAAAGTAGTCCGGGATATGGCTCTACATTTACTGTATATTTGCCTGTCGGGAGCTCTTAACACATGAAGTAAAGATATTAGATAATTGCTTGTTAATTTTTCGGTTGTTAATTTCTATAGTTCCTCACTATACTCTGGGAACAACAAGGAAATCTCGGAGAAAGCATATGAAATCGAAAAACAGCTTTTTGATGACCTCAATTGATTGGCTCCTTCTTATTTCCCTTTCTATCCTATGGGGTGGTTCTTTTTTCATTAATCGAATCGCTGTCACAGAACTTCCTCCGTTCGTGATCGTCACGTAGCGTGTCAGTATCGGTTCCGTCTTCTTACTATTCTTCGTTCATGTAAAGAAGAAGAAACTCCCACGATCTATAGGTATCTGGTCTCAATTGATTTTTATGGGACTTGTAAACAACGTGATCCCCTTCAGCCTTATTGTCTGGGGCCAAACTTCAATTGCCAGCGGTCTCGCTTCTATCCTGAATGCAACGACTCCGCTTTTTACAATTCTGATCGCCCATCTGTTTACACCTGATGAAAAAATCACCATTCATAAAGCCATCGGTTTGATAGTCGGTTTCATCGGCGTATTCTTGGTGATCGGTCCTACTGTGTTGTCAATAGCCGATATAGCTCCGCAACTTGCAGTACTTACCGCGACGTGTTCATATGCTGTTGCTGGTGTTTTTGGACGCCGCTTCCATACATTAGGGTTGGATCCTCTTGTCACTGCAACTGGCCAAGTCATATCTTCGACGGCGATCCTTCTTCCGATCACTCTGCTAACAAATTACTCGTTTTTAAGACAGGCTACCACTTCACTACCAGTATTGGGATCATTAATTGGCCTCGGACTATTTTCTACCGCAATCGCATATACGATCTATTTCCTTTTACTATCTCGCGTGGGCGCCACCAATCTTCTCCTCGTAACTTTTCTTATTCCCATTACGGCGATGGTTTTGGGAGCAGCTTTTTTTAATGAACGTATCGTCACTCGGCAAGTAATTGGCATGCTAATCGTATTCACAGGAATCATCGCTTCAAATCGACGACGTTTTCGATTGTGAGTTGAAAATACTGGCCTGTCTGGCTGTCCAGATTTTAAAGCCAAGCCCATTTGTTTTAAAAAATAAGACTAAAACCTATTATGGGTAAGATGTTGCTTTCACAGATTCAATGATTGTAATGCCTGTAGAAGAGTGGATGTAAGCGTCAAAACTACAGGCCCTACAAAAATCCCGATATTCCTTGCACAATTTCCACAAGGAGAATTAAAGCATGGAAAGAGAAGATATCTGGGTAGAAAGATTCAGGGAATGTGAAAAGGCAAACAGAAACAGCCTTGTAAAGCTTCCGGAGGTTTTAAAACCATCTCAGCCCTTTTCGATCTCTATCGAATATCCTTCAGGACATAAAATCAACATTCCAGCAAACTACAACTCAGATACGCTT
>NZ_KB899431.1:0-13230 GCF_000378205.1 Sediminispirochaeta bajacaliforniensis DSM 16054
CATTGTTCTTTAACAGGGGAGCTATAAGGCGAGGAGTCGTATAGCTGACAGGGAAGGATTGCAAGATAATATGGTCAAGCGAATAAGGGTCCACGGTGGATGCCTTGGAGCTGTCTGGCGAGGAAGGACGTGGTAAGCTGCGAAAAGTCCCGGGGAGGAGCAAACATCTGCTGATCCGGGGATGTCCGAATGGGGTAACCCGGCCGTTTAGATGACGGTCACTGTACGGTGAATCCATAGCCGTATGGAGCGAGACGCAGGGAACTGAACCATCTAAGTACCTGCAGGAAGAGAAATCAAACGAGATTCCCTCAGTAGCGGCGAGCGAAAGGGGAAGAGCCTAAACCTATAGTGTGTAAGTTCTACAGCGTTGCATTATGGGGGTTGTAAGCGGTTTTCGGACTGGGTGTAGAACCGGTCGCGCAGTGATAAATCAATTGTATAGCGGAATGCTACTGGGAAGGGCAGCCAGAGAGGGTGAAAGCCCCGTATGCGAAATAGAATTGACTGCGTGGGAGACGAGCTTGAGTACGACGGGACACGAGGAATCTTGTCGGAAGCAGGGGAGACCACTCTCCAAGGCTAAATACACGACAGCTACCGATAGCGAATAGTACCGTGAGGGAAAGGTGAAAAGTACCCCGGGAGGGGAGTGAAATAGAACCTGAAACCGTGGACTTACAAGCGGTCGAAGCCATGTATACATGGTGACGGCGTGCCTTTTGTAGAATGAGCCTGCGAGTTACCGTATGTAGCGAGGTTAAGGGATAGGAGTCCCGAAGCCGGAGGGAAACCGAGTCTGAATAGGGCGAATAGTTGCATGTGGTAGACCCGAAGCCAGGTGATCTATCTATGGCCAGGTTGAAGCTCAGGTAAAACTGAGTGGAGGACCGAACCCTAGTCCGTTGAAAAGGGCAGGGATGAGCTGTGGATAGGAGTGAAAGGCTAATCAAACCTGGAGATAGCTGGTACTCTCCGAAATAGCTTTAGGGCTAGCCTTGCATGGACAGACGCGGAGGTAGAGCACTGGTTGGGCTAGGGCCCTTCACCGGGTACCAACCCCAGATAAACTCCGAATGCCGCGTGTTAATATGCAGGAGTCAGACTACGGGTAATAAGGTCCGTGGTCAAAAGGGAAACAGCCCAGACCGTCAGCTAAGGTCCCAAAACTATGCTAAGTGGAAAAGGAAGTGAAACGGCGAAGACAGCCAGGAGGTTGGCTTAGAAGCAGCCACACCTTCAAAGAGTGCGTAATAGCTCACTGGTCGAGTCGTTTTGCGCTGATAATGTAACGGGGCTAAGCATAGTACCGAAGCTACGGCATCGTCTTTGGACGGTGGGTAGGAGAGCGTTCCACATACTGATGAAGGTGAACCGGGAGGTTTGCTGGAGGGAGTGGAAGTGAGAATGCAGGCATGAGTAACGAAAAGAGGGGTGAGATCCCCCTCCGCCGAAAGCCTAAGGTTTCCAGGGTTAAGGTAATCTGCCCAAGGGTTAGTCGGCCCCTAAGGCGAGGCCGAAAGGCGTAGCCGATGGGAAACGGGTTAATATTCCCGTACCTCTTCCAATTTTGATGGGATGACGCATGAGGCGAAGCGAGTCCGGGCGATGGTAGTCCCGGTCCAAGCGATAAGCTGATGATTGGTGTAGGCAAATCCGCACCAAGAGGTGAGTCGTGAAGGCGAGTGTAGCTACGGCGAAGCGAAGCACGTGGAGTCAAGGTGACGAGAAATAATCTCTAAAGTTAGGTTGGAAGGGACCGTACCGTAAACCGACACAGGTAGGCGGGCTGAGAATGCTAAGGCGCTCGGGAGAACTCGCGTTAAGGAACTCGGCAAAATGCACACGTAACTTCGGGAGAAGTGTGGCCCTTTTTGGATGTTAAAGTTTGAAGGGGGTTGCAGAGAAATGGTTCAAGCGACTGTTTACCAAAAACACAGGTCTGTGCGAATCTGTAAAGAGACGTATACGGACTGACACCTGCCCGGTGCTGGAAGGTTAAGGGGAGTGGTTAGACCTTGAGTCGAAGCTGCGAACTGAAGCCCCAGTAAACGGCGGCCGTAACTATAACGGTCCTAAGGTAGCGAAATTCCTTGTCGGGTAAGTTCCGACCCGCACGAATGGTGTAACGACTTGAACGCTGTCTCAACGCGAGACCCGGTGAAATTGAAGTATCGGTGAAGATGCCGATTACCCGTAGTTAGACGGAAAGACCCCGTGAACCTTTACTGTAGCTTGGCATTGAAATCTGGACTAACATGTGTAGGATAGGTGGGAGGCTGTGAAGCATGGTCGTTAGGCTGTGTGGAGTCGTTGGTGAAATACCACCCTTGTTAGTTTAGGTTTCTAACGGTGTCCATGAAACTGGATAACGGACAATGTCAGGTGGGCAGTTTGACTGGGGCGGTCGCCTCCCAAAGAGTAACGGAGGCGCGCGATGGTCACCTCACACTGGTTGGAAATCAGTGCGCGAGTGTAAAGGCACAAGGTGGCTTGACTGCGAGACAAACAAGTCGAGCAGGTACGAAAGTAGGTCTTAGTGATCTGGCGGTAGCGTGTGGAAGCGCCGTCACTTAACGGATAAAAGGTACTCCGGGGATAACAGGCTGATCCTGCCCAAGAGTTCATATCGACGGCAGGGTTTGGCACCTCGATGTCGGCTCATCGCATCCTGGGGCTGGAGCAGGTCCCAAGGGTTTGGCTGTTCGCCAATTAAAGCGGTACGCGAGCTGGGTTCAGAACGTCGCGAGACAGTTCGGTCCCTATCTGCTACGGGCGTTGGATGATTGAGGGGAGCTACTCCTAGTACGAGAGGACCGGGGTGGACGAACCTCTGGTGTACCAGTTGTCGTGCCAACGGCATCTGCTGGGTAGCCAAGTTCGGAAGGGATAACCGCTGAAAGCATCTAAGTGGGAAGCCCACCTCAAGATGAGTCATCCCATCACCTTTAAGGTGACTAAAGACACCAGGGAGAAGACCTGGTCGATAGGCTGGAAGTCTAAGCATGGTAACATGTTCAGCTTACCAGTACTAATTCGTCGTGAGGCTTGACCATATTATCATGTAATCCTTTCCACCTTTGTGAATAAGATTTGTTTTTATTCGCCTGGTGACAATCGCGGAGGGGTCCCACCCGTTCCCATTCCGAACACGGAAGTTAAGCCCTCCTGCGCCAATGGTACTGCCATTCGGTGGGAGAGTAGGTCGTCGCCAGGCGTTTTTTTTATCCCTTCCCCATATCCTTGATCTATTATCCGCCTTGATATAGTAAGCTGCATCCGTTATGTTGGATTTTGTATGCTTATGCTAACAAACCAATGATTGTGAAAAATAGATTACGAAGAGATAATTTTATCAAGGTACTCGAATCGCTCTGGCTTCGTCCCAATCGAAGTCGAGCCGATATTGCCCGTGAGTTACGACTTGACCGCTCCACCGTAGGCTATATGGTCGATCAAATGGTGGAACTTGGGATCATAGAACAAACTTCAAATGATTCTACCGGCCCTCGCGGAGGCCGCCCGTCGGTGCTTCTGCGTATTTTGCCGGGGTATGCCTACAGCATAGGTGTGGAGCTTACCTATCCTAATATGAACCTTATCGCAGTCGATTTATGCGGTCGCTATATAGAGGAACGAACCGTTCCCATACACGATTATGGCCCCCGGGTTGTCGACACCCTTGCGTTGGAAACATCCCGATTTCAGCACTCTGTCGAGGCCTCATATGAAGGCAGGCAAGGGCTGCTTACTTTGGGAGTTGGCGCCAGCGGGGTGGTGGATGAAGAGAGAAAACATATTATTCTTTCCGATGCACTGGGCATAGAACATCCGCTTCCCGTGGCTGGACCACTGGAACAGGTGCTTGCAGTACCCATAACCGTGATCAATGATGCTCAGGCCAGTGTCATCCGAGAGGCAGGAAGGCGAAAACAAAAGGATATCCTTTTAGTACAAGTTCGATATCATCCCCGAAATGCCGTTCAGGAAATCGGAATTGGTGCAGGGCTTGTTATAGGAAATCAATTGATTCGCGGACGGACAATCACTCATTTATTAAAACCCCCTGTTTTGGATGATGAGGAAAAGCTGACACACTATATCGATACCTTAGGACAGTCTTTCGCACTGGCCGCCAATATCTCCGGGGTTGATGAAATAGTACTCGGAGGCGATGCCACTTCGGTTTTGGACCGGCTTGATCGATCCATCCTTCATCACATGAGCCGAAAGGGAGCCGGTCGGGATTCCCCGGTTCTGGTCAGTCGCTTGGATGCCGGTAGTGATAACATTGCCGCCGGAGCTGCATATGCAGCGGTCGGTTTTCTTTTTTCCTCTTTGACCTTCCCCCTCGATGCAAACTTTTTTGATGCTTAGTAAGTTTTTACGCCATTTCCATGAAAGGCGAAAAAAGAAGGCTTGACGAATTTTCTGTCCCCTAATACAGTGGTTAGTAGGAATTACAACAAACATAAAAGGGGGGAGATCATGAAAAGATTAATTTTGTTGTGTCTGGCTGTTTTATTCCTGGCAGGAATGTATGTCTTTGCCGAAGGTAGTCAGGAGGCTGCAGCTGTGAATCTGTCAGATCCTGTAACCTTGACGCTCTGGACACATGAAGATGTAAACAGAAAGGCTTTGGAAGCCGAGTTGATTGAAGAGTTCTGCAGGCAGTACCCCAACGTAAGTGTGGATTATCAGACCTATCCTTCAACCAAGATGCGCGAAATTCTGACTGTTGCTTTTTCGGCGGATCAGGGGCCCGATATTTTCAATCAGAGTCAGTCGGTTATTCGTCAGTTTGTCGTTCAGGGACGAGCTTCCTCCCTGGATCCCGAATGGATTGGAGAAAAGACACTGGAGAATGTAAAAAGTCGATATATCCCCGGTGCACTGGAGGCGGTTGAGCTTAATGGGGAAATATACGGATTACCTCTTGAATATACCAATTTCTGTATGTATCTCAATAAAGGTATTTTTCGAGATGCCGGACTGGATGCGGAGAAAGACTATCCCAAAACGTGGGAAGATGTCCTGTCGCTCTCTGAAAGACTGGTTTTACGGAATGGTGAAATCATTACACGTCGGGGATATGATTTCCGCTATCCTTCTTATACCATGCAGTTTCTTCCCATGGTTGAACAGCTGGGCGGCAGGCTCATCAGTGAAGACGGAAAAAGCGCCATTGTAGGAGACGAAGCGTGGCTGCAGTTTTTCCGGTACATGAAAGAGTGGGGGCCTACTGGAAAAAATTTGGGTGGTCCGACTTATACCGCCGCTCGTAAGGTTTTTGATAACAATGATAATGAAATAGCGATGAGCGATAGCGGGCTCTACCAGCAGGGACGTATGAAAACGGCGAATCCCGACTTTTTTGAGAGTAATGACTGGATGATTGTTCCCTTCCCGCAGTGGCAGAACGCCAAGAAAGAAGTGGCTGGAGCAATTGCCTGCCATTACTATCTGGTAAATGGGCAGATTCCCCTTGCCCGTCAGATATGGGCCTGGCGACTTGTCGATTTCATGCTTACCCACTCCGAAGAGTATCTTTCGCGTGTAAATCTTGTTCAGCCCACCTATTCCTTACTGAATTCGGATACCTTCAAAGCCATTCCTTATTCCGATGTTTTCGCCCGTGATATGCAGAAAGCTCATTTGGTATATTATGCCGAGAATAGCGCAGCAATTAATGACAAGTTCAAAGCGGCTGTCGAGTCCGCCATGGTTTTAGGGGAGGATCCTGCCGTGGTTTTGAGTAAATTCCGTAAAGAAGTACAGGACATCATCGATTCGGAATAGTGGTTTTAATACACAAAAGCATTGGAGGTCTTCCTTCCAATGCTTTTCATTTTATAGGACTATTTGATGAAATCTATCGGTATCGAAAAGAAAAAGGCCCGCTGGGGATATGTCTTCGTTACGCCTGCATTGTTGCTTTTTCTCATATTTTCCCTGTATCCCATGTTGAATGCCTTTTATAACACCTTTTTCAATATCAAGCTGCTTTCCCTGCGTCCGCCTAAGTTTGTCGGCCTGAAAAATTACTCATACATGCTGAGTTCTTCAGGATTCTGGAATTCCATGAAAGCGACAGCCATTTTTTCCCTGGGGGCTTTTATTCCTTTATCGCTCTTTTCTTTGATTTTCGGTTTGATTATCACCACAAGGCTGAGACATCAGAAAACTCTGCAGTTGTTGTTTTATACTCCTGCGGTGCTTTCTTCGGTGGTTGCTGCCCTAATTTGGATGCTGATCTTTGATCCCCGAGGGATTGGAAACAGTGTTGTCAATTTTTTTCTCCGAACGCCGGGAGTAGACCATAACTGGCTTACCAATACCGGGATGTTACGCTTTTCTACTGTAACCATTTATCTCTGGAAGTATATTGGCTATTTCACCATTATCTATGTTACCGGCATTGCAAAAGTACCAACGTCGATTCTCGAAGCCGCTACCATCGCCGGTGCAAGCGCTATGCAGACCATCCGTCTTATTATATTACCCCTACTGCGTCCCACTACCATGATGGTCACTATCGTGACTATGCTGAATTCTCTGAAGTCATTTTCGACCCAGTATTTGTTTACACAACGGGGAGCGCCGTTGGAACCTATCGATGTCGTAACGCTCAATATCTACAATACCGCCATGCGGGATTTGAAGATAAGTCATGCTTGTGTGATGAGTGTTCTCCTTTTTCTGGTCATGATGAGCTTGACGCTGGTGCGGATGAAGTCGTCAGAGAAGGATGTCACGGTTTATTAAAGGAGCCCGCTTGTGTTTTTGCGAAATAATACGCCCCTTAACCGGGTAACCAACTATATAATCAATCTCTTCCTTGTCTTTATTTTGCTGGCAATTTTGATGCCCATTGCTTTTATGCTTTCCGCTTCATTTATGTCTTCTTCGGAAATTTTCTCCATGCCATACCGCTGGATACCAAGTCGGATCTATCTGGAAAACTTCTATCGGGCCGTTGCCGGAAATGATCAAAGCTTCATCTTTCTGCGAAATGTTTTAAATTCTGTTGTCGTTGCCACTACTACGGCTACCCTGTCGATAATGGTTTCATGCTTGGCTGGCTACGGCCTGAGCAAATTCCGCTTCAGAGGGCGAAATATTATCTTTCTTATCATCATGGGAAGGATGATGATTCCCTTCGAAGCAATCATGATTCCCATGTACATAACCGCAGTAAAGCTGGGGCTGCAAAATACCTACGCCGGACTGGTCCTGCCCTTTGTTCTCAACACATTCGGCCTGTTTCAGATGCGCCAGTATCTTATGACCTTCCCCGACGATATTCTTGACGCGGGACGGATTGATGGCCTGGGAGAATTAGGAATTTTCTGGCGGATTGTTTTCAAAAACAGTACCCCGGCCATTGCTACCGCCGCAATTCTCAGTTTTCGGGGACAGTGGGATAATTTATTATGGCCCCTGCTTCTTGCCCAGAAAGAAAAGATGAAGACGATTCCCACCTACATTGTCAAATTTACCGAAGAGAAATACTCCGATGAGGGAGCTATGATGGCTGTGGCCGTTCTTGCCAGCCTTCCCATTGTTGTGATGTTTCTTAGCTTATCGAAATACTTCCTGCAGGGAAGTGGCATGTACTCGGCAGGGAAGGAGTAAAAATTACCTCTATGATTAGATTATGCATCTTTGACATGGGCGGGGTTGTGATTAGGAATCACAATGTTACCCCGCAGCTTATGGCATGGCTTGGTCGACAGGAGAACAGCTTTGCGGAGATTGATTCCCGTCTGGCCGATGCCATTCATCGACATGGCCGGGGCGAAATCAGTGAAAAGGAAATCTGGGATCTCTATACACTCTGTACAGGAGAACGACCGCCTGATAGTCAGCAAAGCCTGTTTGGGAAATTTTTTACTCCGCGGCTGCACGATCCTACGCTTCGTATCCTTGAGCAATTAAAATCCTCTGGTATGCGGATAGTCTGCGGCACCAATGTAATCGATTCCCATTATAAAATTCATCTTCGAAATGGGGATTATGCTGTTTTTGACGAGGTATATCCTTCCCATCTGATGGGGATCAGCAAACCGGATCCGGAATTCTATCGCCGGATTCATGAAAGTGAACAGGTACAGCCCGAAGAGGTTTTTTTTACCGATGATTTGAAGGAAAATGTCGAGGCCGCCTCGCTGATCGGAGTGCATGCCGTTCTTTATACGTGTGCCGAAGATCTTCTGCAGCAGCTGATATCCCTAAAAATTCTTGATGAAAGAAACACGAAAACAGTGAGCGGAGAATAATATGACATCGAACTATTATCAATGTACTCAAAATGCTCAAATCTTGCGGGATGCCAGAAAGATGGCCGACCGTTTTGTATCAGAGGAAGACCAGTTCCACTTAGGCTATTTGCCGACCGAACAGGCCCATCCTTATACGAGGAATTTTAGTCATACGGTACAGCTGGATCCGCTTGCTGGGATACGCCTTTTGCAAAAAGTGGATGGAGATTTGCCGCCGGTTGCTCGGCGGGCCTTTTATTCAGATTCCTATGAACGGCTGGTAGAGGCCTTTGCCTCGGTTGTTTCCGGAAAGGGCAGACTCTGTTTTTCCGGCTGCGGCAGTACCGGCCGACTGGCCGTGATGCTGGAAGAGATGTGGCGTCAGTACTGGGAGGATCGTGCCGGTGTCTTACCAGGAGGAGCGGCCCAGCGCCCCGAAACCGACAATCCCTTTTTCCAAAAGGCCAATCAGTGCTGTAGCGTCATGACAGGTGGCGATCGTGCCCTGATTAGGGCCGTTGAAAACTTTGAAGATTTCGCGGCCTTTGGAAGACGTCAAATAGCTGATCTCCACTTTTCCCGGGGGGATGTCTTGATTGCAATCACCGAGGGAGGTGAAACTTCATCAGTTTTGGGTACTGCAGAAGAGGCCCTTGACCGGGGAGGGAACGTTTTTCTGGTTTTTAGCAATCCTTCATCCCTTCTCGAGTCCAGGATAGATAGATCGAGAAAGCTGATTAACCATCCCGATCTTCATGTCCTCGATCTTTTTACCGGTCCTATGGCCCTTTCAGGCTCTACACGAATGCAGGCCACCACTCTGGAGATGATGGTGGTCGGATCTGCAATGGAAGAGGCCCTTCTCTCCGCTGTTGAAGGACATAAGGAATTCGATCGTATAGAACAAGCGAATCGTTTTGCTTTCCTGCTTCAAAATCTGGAGTCCCGGGCATGTGGAGAGGCCATGGCCTATTGGGCTGGTAAAGAATGTCGAATCTATAAAGAGGGAGGTCGTGTGACCTATCTGGCTTCCCGTTTTCTGCTGGACATCTTTTGTGATACGAGCGAGCGCTCCCCCACCTTTATGCTGCCACCTTTCCGGCCGGCTGATGACGAATCGGCCCCTGTTTCCTGGGCATATGCCAAGGATTCCCGCCGTACGAGTGCCGAGGCCTGGTTTTCCATGTTGCGTCGTAACCCCCGTGGGCTTGACTGGGGCGGAGACGATTACAAGGCCATGGATGCCCCTCCGTATCTTTGTAAAGAGCCTCCTTCCTTGGGAAGCGGAGAAATCGCCAGATACCTTATCGGTTGCGAGCATGATCCCAGCCGAAAGGAAAAGGAACCGTACTGGTTTTTGCACATTGTTATAGGTGATGAGGATCCTGATACTGCTTGGAACGGTGATGTCCTCAGGATAGGGAGCAAAAAAAGCGATAGAGGAGGCGAGGAGATCCTTCTCCCGATGAGCCTGCCTGATAGCCCCATCTTTCTCTGGCACCATCTGGTAGTGAAACTGGTCTTGAATACCGTTAGTACTGCATCCATGGGGATGCTCGGGCGAATACAGGGAAACTGGATGGTCCAGCTTGATCCTACCAACAAAAAACTGATTGATCGGGGAAGTCGCATCATCTCCCAGCTTACCGGCATCCCCTATGCCGAAGCATGTAACGAATTGCATCTTTCGATGCTTGCTCGGGACAAATTCCTAAAAGAGGGCGGGCAAACGACCACTTCTCCGGTGATCGATGCGCTGGAGCGTTTACATGGCACAAAGTAGCAGGAATCTGCAAAGAACGATGGTATTGAGATGTCTGTACGCATGGCGCACTTTTTCCCTGATATTTATCCTCTATTGTTTTGATTTCTTTTTTCAATAGGATTATCCTGAAAGAAGAGCGGGAGCCTTCTGCCTTCGAACCATCCCTTACCAGAGTCGGATCGATCGGCGAATGTGCTCCCGCTCTTTTGTATACTAAACGTAAATCCACGCTTTTAAAAGAATTTTTTTATCAGCTGTTCTTTTTTGTTGCAATACAAGTGACACTTTTCCCTATATCCTATACGAAGGTGCCGTTTACACGGTATAGTAAGCAAGGGTACAAAAGACTCATGGAGGCTGATTATGGATATTATCATGAACGGTTCGGGCGGAAGAATGGGAGCCATGATGGCAACGATTGTGGCCGAGAGGGAAAAGGATCGGATCGTTGCCGGTATAGATCCGAAGGGAAGGGTCAATGCAGAGCCGTTTCCCGTTTTTGAAAGCCTCGATGCGTGCAATGTCGATGCCGATGTTTTAATCGATTTTTCCGGAGCCGAGGCTGTTTCCACCATGATTTCTTTTTTAAAAGAACGGCATATACCGGTGGTTGTCGCCACAACCGGTCTCAGCGATGAGAATATGGCTGCTTTAAAGGTTCTTGCTGAAACTTCACCCGTTTTTCAGGCCGCAAACATGTCTCTGGGGATAAATCTCATTAGAAAGCTTGCTGCCCAGGCTGCCCAAGCCTTAGGGGATGCCTTCGATATTGAGATTATCGAAAAGCACCATAACCAGAAAAAGGATGCTCCTAGTGGTACTGCTCTTGCTTTGGCCGATTCGGTCAACGAGGCGCGGGACGGTGAGCTTCACTATGTTTTTGGGCGACGTGAGAGCGCCAAAAAAAGGGAGGCTTCGGAGCTTGGCATACATGCCATACGGGGGGGGACGATTGTCGGCGAACATGATGTTCTTTTTGCAGGAATCGATGAGGTAATCACCATCTCCCATTCGGCGTACAGCAGAAGGGTTTTTGCCGCAGGCGCTATGAAGGCAGCCGCTTACATCGCGACAAAGCGATCCGGCTTTTTCACCATGGATGATTTGATTAGCGGTAGATAGTTTTGTCTCAGGCCTCGCGTCTGGGGCGAAGCGTTGAAGCAGAGCTCCCGGTCCGGGTCGGAAACGGCCCCCAGCCGCCTGGAAAATCTACACCTCTTTAGACTTTTCGGGTACTATAATAGAAATATCTAGGGAGGTTGCTATGGCACGCTGTTACGCTTGTGGTGCGATCCTGCCGGAAAAAATAGGACGTTCCACCTCCTGCACTCATTGCGGCAAAGAGGCAAAGGTTTGTCTGAATTGCAGATTTTATGAGAAGGGTTTGCAATGGGATTGTCGGGAACGAATCGATGAGCCTGTCAGGGAAAAGGATAGAGCCAACTTTTGCGGTTTTTTTGCTCCCGAGACAAAACGGACGACTGGGGGCACGGGCGGAAACGGTGAAAAAGGAGAGGAGAATGCAAAGCGTGCCTTTTTTAAGCTCTTTTCCGATGATCATTAGGCATGTGTTCGTCTTAAAGCCGAAGAATAATCTGCCGATAGAATAGATAGAGTCGCATCCATGACACATATACAAAAGATCGCGCTGAGTTTACTCTTAACGATTCTCCTCACCACTGCCTTTGCCTTTGTGGCGTATTCGGGCTTTTTTTCTTTTATTGAGGCGCGCTATTTTGATGTCAGGGTCACTGATTCGGTGAACAGGGAGCTAACCTTCAAGCGTTCGGAGATTGCTTCCTACCATAAAGAGAATGTAGATCGCTTTCGAACTGTTTTATCGGATTTTGATGCGGGGGCGCTTTATGCACCGAATTGGGATCAGGAAACGATTTTTTCGATCAGAAATCTGATTGATACCTTTCGTGATAGCTATCGGGGTGTCGTTGGGATTCGTTTTGTCGATAATCAGCGGCGGGTTCATTTCAGTACTTTTGATGATGATGTTGAGCGGAGCGGACGCTATAAAACGATTTTTCGGGATTTGCCTGCTTCCGAGTCTACGGGACTTTTACTTTCTTCTCAGCCTTCCTCGGGAGATTCTGATGGTGACGAAAGTAGTGACACGGAGGTGGAGCTCCGTTTTCTTCCCGATTCAAAGGAGTTTCGCTATTCGCTTCCTGTGACTGATGTTGATGGCAGGATGCGGGGGAATGCCTTCTGGTATGTTTCGGTTCGCGACCTTGAGCGTTTTTTGATTCGCGCCGGGGCTCTTGATCCATCGGAAATTCTTCGCATTGTTGCCGGAGGCTATCTTTTCGATGCTTTTCCCGACAGCGATGGTAACGGAACCTGGAGCGATGAGTTTTCCTGGTCTGAAGCGGGTAATCGTGACCGAGAGGTGTGGAGTGATGGGGCGGGAAAGGGCTTTTATCTCTTCACGACCCCTTCCGACGGTTTTGGGCGCGTGGGTTTTTTTGTCGATACGGCTGAGTTTCGTCTGCAGCCTTCCCTAAAGATTGTTTTGGTCCTGGCAACCTTCTTTTCCCTGTTTCTCCTTTTCTTTTTGTTTTTTAACCTGCGGCAGGATAAGGTCCTTGTCCTGTCCGAACGAGTCAGACGGTTTCAAATTCAGTTTCTTCGCGAGTATCTTGAACGCAAGGACGAGCTTGATTGGAATCGATGGCATCGTGATGTCGAGAATCGAAAGGATGAGGTGAAGAAAGGGATCCGTGCCGGTCTCGGCAAGCTGAAGCCTGAGGATGAGGAAGAGGTCGACCGGCTGATAGAGTCGGGCTGGAATGAAATCTTTTCTGTTATTGATCGTCACATCGCCGATCGTGCACCGGCATTGCCCGGAAAGGTCGATATCAGCAATCTGGAAGCGGTTGTAGGTAAGATTCTTGAATTGGGGGCTGCCTCGGGTCGGATCGACTCTGCCGCTTTGGCTCCCTCTGGAGCGCCCAAGCGTGCCGCAGAGAGGGGAACCGCAGGAGAGGCGGCCTCGTCTCGCTCCTCTGCTCCTGTGTCCCATACTGCTGATAGCGACGGCCTGGCTGCCGAACCTGAGGATGCAGGTGTGGAGGCTCCCGATGAGGTCGAGGAACTCGCCGAACTCGAGGAGCCGGAAGCCCTCGAGGAAGCAGAAGAGCTCGAAGAGGTCGGGGAACTTGAGGCAGCCGAGGAGCCCGAAGAGATAGAAGA
>NZ_KB899431.1:13445-54251 GCF_000378205.1 Sediminispirochaeta bajacaliforniensis DSM 16054
GAGGAAGCAGAAGAGCTCGAAGAGGTCGGGGAACTTGAGGCAGCCGAGGAACCTGAAGAGATAGAAGAGCTTGCCGAACTCGAGGGAACGGCCGAACCGGAAGAGCCCGCAGCAGCCGAAGCGCCGGAGGCCCTTACCGAGCCGGAGGAGCTCGAAGAGGTTGGGGAACTTGAGGCAGCCGAGGAGCCCGAAGAGATAGAAGAGCTTGCCGAACTTGAGGAGCCTGAAGCCCTTGAGGAAGTGGAAGAGCTCGAAGAGGTCGGGGAACTTGAGGCAGCCGAGGAACCTGAAGAGATAGAAGATCTTGCCGAACTTGAGGAGCCGGAAGCCCTCGAGGAAGCAGAGGAGCTCGAAGAGGTTGGGGAGCTCGAGACGGTCGAGGAACCTGAAGAGATAGAGGAGCTTGCCGAACTCGAGGAGCCGGAACCCCTCGAGGAAGCAGAAGAGCTCGAAGAGACCCGGGAAATACTAGAAGAAACCACTAACGCTGAGAAACCGGAAGATACGGCAGTTCCAGAGCGAGCGTCACTGTTGCTCACGGAATTAAAAAACTTGTCTGGTTTTGGAGAACGCGAGAAAATATTTGCTCGAAAAGAGTTGGAATCTCAGTTGGAGGACGCTTACTTTTCAGAAGTAGGTGGCTCCATATCCGATGGCGACCGGGATGGAGAGGTTCTGGACTTTCTCGAGCTGGTAGCCAGAAATGATGCCGAGGCCTCTGAGTTGGAGTATGTTTCGGGAGAACCCATACCGTTTGACCGGACCCGTATGTATGCAGGAGCCTTTTCCTATCAACCGGTACTCGGTTTTCTGGAAGCGGTCGGAGAAGAGAAGAGCGGTGGAAGGGAGAATGGTAGTATGGCCGATTTGTCGGATAAACATGGTGATTTCAAGAATCTGCCTGAAAAAGAGATGGAAGAGGCTGCCGATCTGGAAGGGCTTGAAGAACCCGAAGAGCTCGAAGAGATAGAGGAACTCGAAGAGATAGAAGAGTTAGAAGAGGTCGGGGAGCTTGAAGAGCTTGCTTCGGAACCGGAGAAAGGTGATTTCGGGCAGCTTAAGGAAGACAAACGGTTACGGCTTTATTGTCTTGGTGATTTGAGCAAAGCCGATGATAGGGAAGGGAATACCATCGCTTTGGAGGATGGGGTGTTTCAAATCGCCGATTCGCTTGTGAGAAATACTACCACCCGCAAGAATGACGAGCTTGGGGCCCTGGTGGGTGAGGTTCTTGCCGATGGTCGCCATGCTCCCGACAGTAGCCATGAGCCTTTTGTTTCGACAGGCGGTATCGATTCACTGTTCGGCGGCGAGGCTGTGATTCCGGAATTCGACGATATCGTCGAAGAGGGGGGAGGGGAGTTTCACAGAGATGACGCTCTTACGGCTCTACCCGAAGGTGTCTCGCTTTTTGATGATACCAGCTTTCTTTTAGACCGATACCTTTCTCGCTTTAAATCCGGAACCATCGGCCTGATGAAAGCTCTCATGAAAATATCCCAGAAGCTGGGGGCCATGTATGCGGCGCTCCTTGTTGAAAAGGAGACGGACTGGGAGATCGATTATTCGGTCGGCTTTAATAAAAAAAGCCTTGAGACATTTCGCTTTGATCATGACGAACCAATCGTAGCAGAGGTGTTTGCAAAACGCTTGTTTGCCACCTTTACTTCGGGAGCACAACTTTCCTCTTATTTTCATGAGAAGATGTGTGAGGATGACCGTCGCTATGCAAAGGGGATGATTTTTATTCCCGTCGTTTATGAGAGAAAAGCCTCATACCTTTTTGTAAGTTTGCGAAAACCAGAAGCGGGTATCGAATCGGTTGTTTCGAAGCTAAATCAGCTATAGCTTGACAACTGGGTAGGTTATCCTTACTATAAGCGGTAATCTGGAGTAGGAGGAGTCTAATGACTGTCGTATTGGCAATCGTTCTCCCCGTCTCCGGTTTGATTCTAGGTTGGACAATACGATGGCTGTATGCCAGATTCCAGCTTTCTTCTTCTGAACAGAAAGCTGAACGGGTAAAACAAGAGGCAGTCAAAGAAGCTGAAGCAAAGCGTAGGGAGTTGATTCTTGAGACAAAGGATGAACTACTTCGGGAAAGAAATCAGCAGGAACGAGAGTTCCGTGAAAGAAGAAATGAGTTGCAGCGACTGGAAAGGAGGTTGCTGCAGAAAGAGGAAAATCTAGAAAAAAAGCAGTCTGATCTGGATATCCAGAAACAGAAGCTTGCAGACCGGGACGGTAAGATACGGGAACGAGAAGTTTTCCTCGATGAGGAGGAACAGAAATGGAAGGCAGAGCTTGAAAGGGTTGCGGGAATTTCGTCCGACGAAGCGAAGCAGCTTATTATTCAGTCTCTGGAAAGTGAGGCCCGTCATGATGCGCAGGTTCTCATAAATAAGATTGAGCAGGAAGCTCAGACGCTTGCCGAGAGGCGGGCACGTGATATTATCGTAACCTCGATTCAAAGGATCGCAACAGATGTCAGTTCCGATGTGACAATCAGTTCTGTCAGCCTGCCCAACGATGAAATGAAGGGGCGGATCATTGGCCGCGAGGGGCGGAATATTCGGACCCTTGAAACCTTAACGGGGGTGGATATCATCATCGATGATACTCCCGAAGCGGTTGTTATTTCCTGTTTTGATCCCATCAGGAAGGAGATTGCGAAAGTTGCTCTCGAGCGACTTATTCAGGATGGGAGGATTCATCCTGCCCGAATAGAAGAGGTCGTGCTTAAGGTTACGAAAGAGATCAATCAGATCATTTTTGATGAGGGAGAAAAGGTCTTCTTTGACCTCGGTATCCACAATCTCAACCAAGAGGCCATACGGGCCCTGGGCCGGCTCTACTATCGGACCAGTTACGGCCAGAATGTGCTCAAACACTCAAAAGAGGTGGCTGTTCTTGCCGGGATGATTGCCGCGGAGATCGGTGCGGATCGGGAGATCGCCAAACGGGGTGGCTTGTTGCATGACATTGGGAAAGGGATTGAGACCGATAGCGACGGTAACCATGCCGAGCTGGGAGCGGAGTTGGCTCGCAAGCTTGGGGAGGATCCGCGGGTTATTAATTCGATTCTCAGCCACCATAACGATGTGGAACCCAATTGTGTCGAGTCTGTTATTGTTCAGATCGCCGATGCGATTTCCGCTTCAAGGCCCGGTGCACGAAGGGAAACCCTCAATAACTACATCAAGCGTTTGGAAAACCTTGAACAGCTTTCCGAAAGCTTTGAGGGGGTTGAAAAGGCGTATGCAATCCAGGCCGGGCGTGAGCTGCGCATTATGGTGAACCATGAGTCTGTGGATGATGATCGGGCCAAGGAACTGGCGAAAGATATCGCCAAGAAGATCGAGGCTGAGCTTCGTTATCCCGGAAGAATCAAGGTGACTATCATCCGTGAGACACGGGTAGTGGAATATGCCAGATAAGATTACGGTCCTGCTTCTCGGTGATGTCTTCGGCCAGCCGGGATGCAGGGCTCTTTTTGTTGGATTGAAATCTCTTGCAAAGGAGTGCCGTGCCGATCTTGTGGTCGTGAACGGTGAGAATGCTGCCGACGGTTTCGGAATTACTCCCGAGATCGCCGACAGGCTTTTTGCTTCCGGTGCCGATGTCCTTACCTCCGGTAACCACATATGGCAAAAGCGTGAAATTCTTCCCTTTCTCGACAGCCAGGAACGGATGCTTCGTCCCGGAAATTACCCTCCCGGGGTCCCGGGGCACGGGAGTTGTATTGTCGAGGTCAAAGGGGTAAAGGTCGGTGTGCTTAACCTTCAGGGGCGGCTTAGAATGGGTGATCTTGATTGTCCTTTTCGTGTCGGTGCCGATATGGTACGGAAGCTTCGTGAAAAGGCTAAGGTCATTGTAGTGGATTTTCATGCCGAGGCGCCCGAAGAGAAGGAGGCCCTTGCCTTTTATCTTGATGGCCAGGTTTCCTCGGTTACCGGAACCCATACCCATGTTCAGACCGCCGATGAGCGGATCTATCCTAAAGGCACGGCCTATATCTCCGATATTGGCATGACCGGTCCCGTTGACAGTGTTATCGGCTGCGACATGGAAATCTCTCTTCGTCGTTCGGCAACACAGATGCCCTTGAAAATGGAGGTTTCTGATACTCCCGCTGCTATTCAGGGCGTCAAGATTGAGATCGATGTCGCTTCGGGAAAGGCTTTGTCGATTGAACGGGTGGTAAAGCATTCTCTTGTCTAATTGTATTCAATGAAACGAATTCCGCTTCTCGCATTATTGAAAAAGCGATATCCCGATCTTGATGCGGATGATCTCTATGCCCGTATTGTCTGCGGTGAGGTTTTTATCGCTGAAGAGCGGATCAGCGATCCGAAACACTTGGTGCCTGCCGACAGCGTCCCTGCCTTTCGCGTCCGTCGCTTTGTTTCACGGGGCGGGGAAAAACTGGAGGAGGCAATACGTCGCCTGGGTATCGATGTTACGGGATTAATATTCGTCGATGCAGGGGCTTCTACCGGGGGGTTTACCGACTGTCTCTTATCCCGTGGTGCCGCCATAGTCCATGCCGTCGACGTTGGGTATAACCAGCTTGCCTACTCCTTGCGGAAAGACCCCCGGGTTATCGTCCATGAACGTACCAACATCATGGAGCTTGAGGCCCTGAATCCTGTGCCGGATGCTGCTGTTGCCGATCTGTCGTTTCGTTCCCTCAGGGGGGCTGCTTCTAAGATTCTTGCGCTCACCAGACTCGGCTGGGGGCTTGTGCTTTTTAAGCCGCAGTTTGAACGGGCTTCCGGTTTGCTTGACGGAGGGGAACGTACTTACCCTTTCGACGGTGTGGTCCGAAATAACGATGAGCGGCGGCATTTGCTTAACGAGTTGAAGAAGCGACTGTCCGAAGAGGGTATTGCAACTGCTGCGGCAATCGAATCTCCTGTTCCCGGCAGAAAGAAAGGAAACAGGGAGATTGTCCTCCTGATTCATCAAGGTGATGTCGCACCGCCTTGCTTTGATCCTCCTACTTGAATGAGTCCCGGCCAATGGGGTTCGCAATGGTAAGCCCTTCGGTGGCGATATAGTCCTTTTTCTTGCCATTGATGGTGATTTGGACCGATTTGACGGTGGAAAATTCCGTTGCGGTGTAGACTACCTGTTTCAGTGCCGCATTCGCGCCCTCGACACCAAATTCGTTAAAGGCGAAAGTTTCGGAGAAATCTACATAGGCGACCCCGTTTCTTACCATAACGGATCGTAGCGCCGTCCCTTCGGGGATCAAGGAAATCATTCCTTTGTTTAATTCCGCCGTCGTCAGCCCCTTCAATAGTGCTTCCAAGGTCCTTGTCAAGGGTGAAGATTCGTAATAGACGGGCCTTGTTACGTGTTGAAGGGCGATTTCTCCTGAATCGCCAACCATCACAAAGTAGAGAATCGAGGTCCGAAGCTTTTGTTCCACGAGAGGCTTTTCTGCCGGCTTTTCCTGTTCCGGTTCGTCCAGGTTTTCAACCGGTAGTTCTTTTTCAATAACCTCCGGTTCCTTTGGCCTTTCTTGGACTTGGTCGGAAGGCTCTATGGTCGGCCTTTCTTCGGCGGGCGGCTTTTCTTCCTCCGGGGAGATGCGCTTGACCTCCGGTTCCTTTGTATCCTTTTGTACCGTCTTCAAAAGGGTATCGAATCCTGTCGTCTCCAGAACGGAACTGATTCGTTCCCTGCTGAAAAGGAAGATCACGAGTGCCAATAAAATTAATGCTATCCAGAAGAGACAGCCTAAAGAGCTGTTTTTTTTACGTGCCATAGTACATTATCTATCGGCATCAATTGCCGTTGGTTTGACACCGAAGCCAAAACTCCGTATAGTTTTAGCTGCGATGAAAACGTTCAAAGGCATATCCGCCAGTCCCGGTATTGTTATTGGTAAGGTCTTTCTGTATGTCGATGATGCCGGTCAGATCCCTAAATATACGATTCCCGCAGATCAGGTAGATACGGAGCTCGAACGTTTTTTCGTGGCTGCTGGGAAGGCTGCTGAGGAGATACGGGATCTTCAGGCCAAGGCTTCTTTGACCATGCGGAAGGAAGAGAGTAAAATCCTCGATTCCCACGTTTTGATGCTGAGTGATCCGGAATTTACAAAGCGCATCGAAGAAAGTATCCGTTCTCAGCTATTGAATGCCGAATGGGTGCTCTATACGACCATTAATCAACTTGTGGAACCTCTCGAGAATTCCGCAGATACCTATTTACGCGAGCGAACCATTGATATTCGTGATGTTGCCAAGCGGGTTTACAATCATCTGCTCTACCGGGATCGGATCAATCTCTCCGATCTTGACCAGGAGGTGATCCTGGTTACCCACGATCTTCTGCCTTCCGATGCATTGGCCATGAACAAACAGTCGGTAAAGGGTATCGCAATGGATGCGGGAGGAAAGACAAGTCATACTGCTATTCTCGCTCGCTCCTTTGAGATCCCTGCGGTTCTGGGTCTCTCTTCGATAAGTAGTAGTGCCGCTACCGGAGATGCGATCATCATTGACGGTACTTCCGGTACTGTTTTGCTCAAGCCGGACCAGAAGACCCTCACGACCTATGAAAAGCGCATCAGGGCCTGGCAAAAACGTGAAGTTGAACTCTTGACATTAAATGAACTACCGGCCGAAACCAGAGACGGTAAACGAATTGTTCTGAAGGCTAATATCGAGGTACCTGAGGAGACCGAATCCGCCATTGCCCACGGGGCAGAAGGGATAGGCTTGTATCGATCCGAGTTCCTTTTTCTGCAGCCGGGCGGCTATTCCTCTGAGGACGTTCAATACGAGGCCTATGCCAGGGTTCTTAAGGCGATGGCTCCCTACGGGGAGGTTACCATCCGTACGCTGGATGTGGGTGGCGATAAGGTCATTCCCGGGGTTGCTGGATTGGATGAGAAAAATCCGATACTCGGCTGGCGTGCCGTTCGCTTCTGCCTTTCCCGAAAGGATCTTTTCAGAACCCAGCTGCGTGCCATGCTGCGGGCTTCTGTTCATGGAAGGCTTCGAATCATGTTTCCCATGATCAGCGGCATTGAAGAACTTGAAAATGTTCTGGCGCTTTTGGATGAGTGCCGGCAGCAGCTTCGGGAAGAGAACATCCCTTTTGCCGAGGATATCCCGGTAGGGATTATGATCGAGGTCCCTTCTGCCGCTTTGACCGCAGACATCCTTGCGCGCAAAGTTGATTTTTTCTCGATCGGAACAAACGACCTGATTCAGTATACCATCGCTGTCGACCGCGGTAACGAAAAGATTGCCTATCTCTATGAGCCTTTTCATCCCGGAGTGCTTCGCCTCCTCAAACGGATCATCGAAGATGCTCACAATGCGGGTATTCCCGTCGCCATGTGTGGCGAGGTGGCGGGAGATCCCTATGCGGCTGTCATTTTGCTCGGTTTCGGATTGGATGTGTTCAGTATGAGTTCCTTCGGGATTCCCGAAGTGAAGAAAATCATCCGCTCGGTTTCCATGAGTGAAGCGGAAGAGCTTGTCGGTACGATCATGGAAATGAAATCTTACAAAGAAATTGATAGTTATGTGAGGAGTTGGATGAATGAGCGTTTCGATCTCGCAGTCACCTGATAGTTCCGGCCGAAGGCCTCTCATTGCAGTGGTCGGCCGACCAAATGTGGGGAAATCAACCCTTTTCAACAGGCTTGTCAGAAAACGACGGGCCATCACCGATTCCACCCCCGGAGTTACTCGTGATCCCATTGAGCATGAATGGGTTCTCGATACCTATGCCCTTACCATAGTCGATACCGGCGGTTTCAAGGTCGAGGGGGATAGTCTCGATGAACAGGTGAAAGAAAAAAGCGTTTCCTATCTGAAACGTGCCGATCTGATTCTCCTGCTCATGGATGTCACCGATGTTACCGGTGAGGATGAGACCTTTATTGAGTATCTGCGCCCCTATTCCGATAAGCTTTTGCTTGTAGTCAATAAAGTGGACAACAGAGAGCGGGAGAATGGAGTCTGGAATTACCTTTCCTATGGGCTTGGTGAACCTATTTCGATCTCCGCCGCTCACGGTTTGGGTATAGACCTGCTTGAGGAGGCTGTTTTGTGTTTCCTCGGGGAGGCTCAACTGTTGAAATCGAGAGAGGTTGAGGTTGAAGATTCCTTTTCATTGCGCCTTGCCCTGCTCGGAAAGCCCAATACCGGTAAATCCACCCTTGCGAACCGCCTCATCGGGAGAGATGTCTCCATTGTTTCCGACCTGCCGGGAACGACAAGGGACGTGGTGGAAAGTTCATTTAGCTATCGAGGTATGAATTGCACCATTCTGGACACCGCCGGAATCAGGCGGAAGAAAAAAGTAGGTGAGAATATCGAATACTATTCGGTGAACCGTGCCCTTTCGGCCATTGAGGAAGCGCATGTTGTTTTGCTCATGATTGATGCCCAGGAAGGTCTCTCCGAACAGGATAAAAAAATTACCAGCCAAATCATAAAACGCGGCCGAAGTGTTGTGATGGTGCTGAACAAATGGGATCTCCTCCAGGATGTCCCAAACATGATCCAGGCTATTTCCGACCGGGTACGGTTTTTGTTTCCCGTCCTCTCTTTTGCCCCTCTTGTGCCGATTTCGGCCAAAACCGGAGAAGGCGTGGATAAGCTGCTTTCTACCGTGTATGCGGTACGTAAACAGATGGCAAAAAGGGTGGATACTTCCCGCTTTAATGATAAACTCAAAGAGTGGGGCGAGCATTATCAGCCGGCGCGGGGTAAGCGGGGACACTTTAAGGTGCTCTACGGAACCCAAGTCGGTGTGGAGCCGGTTCGCTTCCTTCTGTTTGTGAACAGGAAGAAGGGCTTTCCATCTGGGTATATCAGTTATTTGACGAACAAAATAAGGAAGGAGCTTGGTTTCCCTTCGGTACCGGTTATTATCGACCTGAAAGAACGTCGATAAAGCTAAGAGGCAAGGAGGTTGAAAGAGGAGCGTGGATGGATACTCCATCGGTGAAGTGTGTAAACTTCTTGGAATACGTCCTCATGTCCTCAGGTACTGGGAACGGGAACTTGAGTTTTTACATCCCGAAAAAGATACCGGCGGAAGGCGTCGTTACTCAACCGATGAGCTGCAGCTCCTGTTTCGCATTCGATACCTGGTTCAAAAGCGGCGGATGGGACTTGAAGGGGTGCGGCGGGCTGTCTGGGAGGGTATTGATGCCTCCTCCCGCTTTCCGGTTGCGGAAATTCGATCCTTACGTCGCGAATTGCTGACGGTTGAACGTTTGATTGCAAGGCAGCGTCTTAGGCTGGAAAGTGTTGTGTCCGAGCAGAAAGTTTCCGATATTCAAATATGATGAGTAAAATCCTGTCACGTTACATGGTTATCCTCTCTTCTCTCCTCTTTCTTTGTGTCGGTCTTTCGGGGGGAAGCCTTTTTGCTCTTCCTGCGGATGGCAAACTAATTCACGACTGGGGAGGCTCTTACCGGCGTTATCTTCCTCCCCCCGAACACGATGCCGTCCGGCGGGAGGTCCTTGATGCGGAGCTGCTGCCTGCGGATGAACTCCGGCGATTACCGGCCTACGATCTCTCCGTTCGTTTTTTTTCCCTTATTCCGGAAGAGCCGGGGCAGCGGTGGCTCTGTTTTACCTTCGGTGATGAGTGGAACCTTGAGCGGCCGGGCAGGGGAAGCTGGGTCATTAAACGAGATCGGTTTACGAAAGAGCTGCTTTCGATCAGAATTTTTCTTTCTGAGGACGGAAAAAACTATCTCGATTTGACTTCGGCCCCTTCCGGAGAGGCCTCTCAGTTTTCCATTTATCTTCAGGGCCGGCTTTTCCAGCGGCAGGTTCCCCTTAGCCTATCCCTTTCCGATGTCGCCCATAGCTCATTTGAGAAGATTGCGCAGCTCAGCAGTGCCTATGTGGATTGGAGTTTCTATTTCCCCGCCCCCGAATCTCTTCCCTCAGGGCCCGTGAAGGAGCTCTCTTCGGTGGTTAGGACCTTGCTTCCTCGGCTGCATTATAGCGATGATGGTGTCCTCGATGAGAACGGTAACTACATTTTTATCGGAGACAGCTCTCCTCAAACGGGGGAGAAGGGGCTCAACTGCTCGGGCTTTGTGAAATGGATCGTAGATGGGATAGCCTACCCGCGTACTGGTAAGCTTTTTTCGGTTGCTGCTTTAAAAAGGCGAAGAGATGATCGCGGCAATCGCTGGAGTTCGGGCCTGGAATCGGAGCGTGATCCCTATTTCGGCCTCGACTGGACCCGTAATCTTGCCCTCGCTTACCGGCGGATAAGCTTTCCGGATGCGCAGGTGGATCAGGTAAATGTAGAGGATCTTGCTTTTCACCCCTACAGGGAGGATGTCGGCTATCCTGTTTCCTGGCTGAATAGTCTCGCCTGGGAGCTTGCAGTGCGGGAAGCCGGTTATTTTTATCTACTTGCGGTAAACGAGCAGAAGGGCAATCCTCCCTTACGGGAGTACTTTCATACTGCCGCTCTTTTTCCCTATCTCGACGATAAGGGAGATCTTCAGGTGATCATTTTTGAAAGCGGGGAAGAAACCCCTGTCGAACAGTTTATTGCGCGCTATCCTATAGCTTATGTTCATCTGGTGCGGGTTGCCGCCGAGCGACGTTTTGATCCGCCGGCAATTCGTCTCGAACCGACGCTGCGGAGACCTTGATTATGATATCGTCACATACCTTTTTTTCTCATAAACGATGGATCCTGCTTTTCCTCTGTTTCTTTACGGCAATGGGAAGTCTTGCCGCACAGGATGAAGCTTCTGCCCTTTTTCGTGAGGCTGAAACCCGATTTCGTAAGGGAGACTATCTTTTTGCTCTTCAGCGCTACGACGAGCTGATTCGGCAATACCCGGTATCGGAATATGTTGCCGATGCCCAGTTCCGCCGGGCCGTTATTCTCTACAGGACGGGAAAGGCCGAAGAGGCCTTATCCCTGTTTGAGCGTGTCGAAAAGCGTTACGCTTCCACCCGGTTCCGGCGCTATATTCCCTTTTGGAAAGGGGTAGCCCTTTTTACCCTGGACCGGTTCGAACCTGCCGCGTCCGCCCTTGCCGACTATCTCGCTTCTTCTCCCGATCAGTTGCAGGCCGAGGCCGGACGCTATCTCGCTCTCTCGTATCAGAAGCTGGGCGATACCGATAAGGCCGCTGAGGCTGCCGTTGCGTCCCTCGGCAAACTCACTTCCGATGATGGGGCATTCCCTTACACCCTTTCTCTCGCTCTTTCCCTGCTTTTGGAGGCAGGGAAGGTCGACCAGGCCCTTGCCCTTCTGCAACCGGTGGATCCCGGTCTCTTTTCTGTCGATTGGCAACAACGATTAGGCTTTTTCAAGGCGGAAGCCCTCTATCGCTCGGGAGAAGAGGAGGAGAGTATTCCGTGGTATGTTTCCTCTCTTGACGCTCCCGCCGATACCTCTGCGCCGGCCTATGAGCGGCTTTATTCGATCTACAGAAAGCTTGGGATGGAGGAAGAGCAAAACGAACTTTTCGATCGTGCCATGATCGCCCTTGCCTCGAGGCCGGAAATGCTGAATCGTTTTCTTCTCCAGGCCGGCATCGAGCAGTTTCATGAAGGTTCAAGGGAATTGGCCGAATCCAACCTTCGGAGGATCTTGAGAACTTCCGGCAACGCTGATCGCCTTGATCTTGCCTCTCTCTATCTTGCGAGAATCCGTGTCGATCAAGGAGACCGGGAAGATGCGATCCGTATTCTCCAGGAGCGGGAAAAGGATTCGGAAAGCCTGGATCAGGAACTCCTATTCACCCTGGCGCTCTTCCTCTCCGACGCCGAGCAGTGGGATGCTGCAACCCGACGGCTGGATACCTTTCTTGGACGATATCCCGATTCCCCTCATCGTGATCAGGCAGAATACCTTCGGGCCTACTGTGAATACCGTCTGGGGCATCTTTCCCGTTCGTTGAATCTTGTGGATAACATTTTTCGTTCCGGTTATGCCGGAGAGAATACACGATCCCTCCTCCGGTTGAAGGCCCGTATTCATATGGGGCTTAGGGATTACCGCTCGAGTATCGAAAGCCTTAAGGAATATATTCCCCTTGCTCCCGATGATCTTGAGGCCAGATTGGATCTCTTGCGGCTCTACTATCAGGTACGCGAGTATCGTCAGGTTATTTCGGATGCTCCCGCACTTCTGAAGGAGTATCAGGAAAAAAATCGATCGATAGAGTATCTACTTGGACTCTCCCTTGTCGCCGTCAAGGAGTATGATCAGGCGCTCGATGTCTTCGACCGAATGCTTTCCCGAAAGATCGACGACGATATTACCCCGTACGCCCGTTTTTATGCGGGCTGGTCCGCTTATCGAACCGGTGCCTACAGCCGGGCCGTGGAGTTTTTTCGGGCCGTCTATACCGATAATCCCGATCACGAGCTGAGTGCCCGTAGCCGCTACCTTTCGGGCTGGGCGCTCTACACCCTTGGCTCATACAAGGACGCCGCCCTTGCCTTTGGAGAATATAGTCGACAAATGTCGGGTTCTGAGGCGGAGAAAGGGCTTTTTATGTATGCAAAGAGTTATGCGGCGGCGGGAGATGTCGGGCGGGCCTCCTCCGGCTTTCAGGAGCTATCAGGCAAGAAAAGTTCCGCTTATGCAGACGACGCTCTCTACGAATATGCTCAGATGATGCAGAACAACGGCAACGATGAGGAGGCCATTCGAAGCTATTATCAACTATGGCTGCAGTTTAAAAGCAGTCCCTATGCCGGCGATGCCCTTTACAATCGCGGGGAGCTCCTTTTTCTTTCCGGCCAGTATCGCAAGGCTGGCGAGGCCTTCTATTTCTACCGGACTCGTTTCCCCAGGGGGGCTCTCGTCGATGCAAGCCTCCATTATGGTGCCCTGGCGGCCCGCAAAGAGGCCGCCCCCTTTCAGGCGGTTTTGCTGTGGGAAAAGCTTATCGACGAACATCCGAAGAGCGCTTTTTATCCTGAGGCCTTACAGGGCTGCGCCGAACTTTATCGTCAGGCGGGGGAGTATCGAAAATCGATCGCCATGTATACCAGGCTTCTCGATTTTTACCCGGATATTGCGAAAGAGGCACATGCAGCACGGGAAATAGAGACCCTCGGCAAAATGCTGCAGGGCACGGGAAGCAGGGAAGCCGCCTTGCAGGTAACGATCGAACAGGAATCTACCGGGACGAAAAAGGGAGTGGATGCGATGGTCGAACTTGGACGTCTCTACTACGATCGCTACGACCGGCAGGAGGAGAAGGCATTATCGCTCCTCGAAAAGGTTGTTGCCGAAAAGGATCGTTTTCCCGCTCCGGCGGCCGAAGCCTATTACCTGCTTGGCGAAATGGCCGCGGAAAAAGGTGAGGCAAAAAAAGCTGTCGAACACTTCCTTGATGCCGCGGCCTTGGGCGGGGAGGGGGATACCTCGGCCCGTTCCCTGTATCGTGCTGCGGAGGTCGCCGCCGATGCGGGGGATCATGATCTGGCGCAGACCATGGTCAGACAAATCGAGCTTTCCTTCCCTGATTCCGAATGGACACTCCGGGGACGGGAGCTTTTGGAGGAGCGAAGATGAGAACATCTGCGGTAATCATCATTCTTTTACTCATCATGCCGATCGGCCTCTTTGCTCAAACCGCTTTGACTGGGCCCGACGAACCGGAAATGGTTGTACCTGAGGTCATTCTGGAGGTTGAAGACGAAGCGGCAGAGGATGTACGCGCCCCCCTTCCCGAGGCAAGCGAACTACCTCTTCCCGAATTTTCCCTGCCCTCCCCCCAGAGTAGCGGTGAGGATTCCCTCGACCTTCCCGTGGTGGCCGATATCCCCGATACCGAGATCGGCAGCTCCGATTCCGGTGCCGACTTTTTCAGTGAGGCACTTGTCGGGGGAGGAATCAACAATAGGCTTGTGGGAGATATCTCCCTTTACCGTCTCGGAGAGGGCCCGCGGTTTTCTCTGCGTTTTGCCCACGACGGGACCGACGGCTATAGCGGGGAGGCTTCCGGTACCGGTTATTTTGACCGCACGGACCAGCTTCAGGGGACGGTGCAGGGAGATATCCCGGGCGCTGTCGGAAATTGGAACTATGGGCTCGACGGGTCTTATCTTGAGAACGAACTGGGATTACAGGGAAAGATGAATGATGCAAGTTCGATTATTCTCAGGTCCACTGCCGCCTCCGGCCATCTGCGATACCCGGGGGAAGGGCGGTTCAATATCGGTTTTGAGGGTAATTATCGTAACACTCGTCATCTTTTTGCCGGGTATCAAGGAGAGAGTGAAGAAACGGTCCTTAATCCTTCCGTTGTCGGATCGTACCAGGGCGAAACACTGCTTTCTCGTTTGACTCTTTCGTATCGCTATCACGGTCTCGGTGATGAGGACGACAACCGGCTGAAGACATCTCTTCTTGCCGAGGCGAAACTCGCATCGATGGAAATCGGTGTATCCGGAGGACTGCGATGGGATTTTTCCGGTCAGATGCGTTATCCTGTTTCGGTATGGCTGGATGGTGCATGGAAAGATCTTCTTTCGTACAATACCAGCGGAGGATTTCGAGTTGTGGAGGATCAGTGGTACGACCTCTGGTCTCTTTTCCCCTTCTGGAATGCCTCCAGTCTTCCCAGCCTGCGGGAACAGTGGTTTTGGGATGGATCGGTAGAGATAACCCCTTTCGGCGGATTCGGCATCCGAGGCTCCTGGGAATTGCAGATAGGGGATTTACTCCCCATTCCCGTCGGTTCCGTTTCGGCAATCTCTTCGGGAGGTCCCTACGAATGGAGGGAGCGAAGCGGAAACGCCCTATCGACGGGGGCGATGCTCTTCTGGGAGCTGGCATCGGGGATAACCCTTGGGACCGGATGGACCGGATGGTTTTACGACCAACCGGAACCCCTTGCCTCGGAAAGCCGTTTCCTTGGATATGTGGAGTACAGCTATCGCGAGGGGCTCTTTGTCGGGCGTACGGATATCTCGGTGGATCCTCTTGAGGATGAAACGATGCCCAGGCTTGGTTTTTCTCTTGCATGGAGGGCTGCCGAGGGGATGGTCATGAGTGTTGAAGGGGAAGACCTCCTTGAACCATTTATCGAAGGTGGTCGGAACTGGATCGGACCCTTCATCGAGAAGGGAGCGCAGCTGACGTTGCAACTTAAAATATCTTTATAGGTAAAGGGGAACTACATGTTTGTTCTGATTGAAAAAGGCGGAATCATCATGGTTTTAATCATGATTCTGAGTGTTCTTGCCGCTGTTATTATCATTGAACGGTTGCTCTTTTTCAGAAAAATAAAGGTTGATGAAGAGTCGCTGATTAATCGTTTAAAGGCTGCACTTGGAAAGGGCCATTACGATGAGGCGATCGACATTTGTGAGAACAACCCTTCTCCGATCGCCAACCTGATCAAGGTGGGGATTGAGCACCGCGATTATCCAACATCCGATATGAAGGAGGCGATTACCTCGGCCGCAAGCCTTGAGATCCCTCAGCTCGAACGTTACCTGACGAGTTTGGGAACCATCGCCCATATCAGTCCCCTTTTGGGGCTTCTCGGAACGGTCACCGGAAATATCAAAGCATTCGGTGTTCTCGGCTCCTTCGGGGCTGTGGGAGATCCCTCGCTCCTTGCCACGGGCATCTCCGAGGCGCTTTTGACCACTGCCGCAGGTATCGTGGTTTCGGTTCCCGCCATCACCTTTTATAATTATCTGGTCAATAGGGTGAACCATATGATTATCAGAATGGAAAATCGGGTGAACGAGCTGATTCTCTTCATAGGTGGTTCGGAGAGCGAGCTATGACCTTTCGCAGACGTTTGAAACCGACGGCAACCGTCGATCTTGTTCCGATGATCGATGTAGTGTTTCAGTTGGTTGTCTTTTTCATGGTATCAAGCACCTTTTTGCTGACCCCCGGCATCAGTATCGAGCTTCCAAGTTCCAGTACCGCCGAGCCCGTGGTGATGACGCGCCTCGTTGTTACCGTGGTATCCGAAGATGAAATCTATCTGAACAGAGAGCGTTATGCTCTTGCGGATCTGCAAGAGGGTCTGGCCACCCTCCGAAACCAGGACGACATCAAGGCTGTCATTATCGAAGGGGATTCCGGAGTCAGCTACAGCCTGATGGTCCGGCTTCTCGATATGCTACGTACCGAAGGTTTTACCGGCATAACATTGCGAACAAAGGATGATGCCCCGTGATGTATGATTCCCGGGATCGACTTGGCGTGAGTCTTCTGATCGCTCTGGCTCTGCATTTTCTACTTGCTCTCCTGCTTGGTCTTGTCGACTGGTCTCCCGAAGCGGACACCCTTCGGCTCGACCCTGTGGTGCTTTTGCCTCCTCCTCTTCCTGCCGAGCCTGAAGCTGTAACGCCTTCGGAGGTGGAAAAGGCAGAAAAACCAGAAGCAACGGAGCCGCAGCCGGAACCCGCAGTGCCTGCTCCCCAAAAGACCATCCCTGAGCGGCCTGCTCCCCGCCCGGAAGTCGCGAAGCAGACTTCTCCCCGCACTCCTTCGGTTCAGGCTCCGGCACAACCGCAGCCTATGGCAAGCAGGGCGCAAACCTCTCAGCCTCCGGCCTCGGCCGCTCCGTTGCCCGCCCCTGCTCCCCGCATCTCTTCTTCCGAACTTCCCAAGGCCCCGCCCGAGCCGGAAGTCGTCCGAAATCAGTGGTCTTCCGGTTCGGAGATTGTCTATGGTGATGAGGCTGCAGGAAGTACCTCTGATCTTTCCCGGTCCGATGAGGACGCGGAAGCTCCTGTTGCGGGCGAGGGAAATGAGAAGGCCACTTCTCCGCTTCTCTCCGACAGCACGGTAGAGGAAAAGCTGGGGGCCATTGCCGATCAGGCCGCCTCAAGTGGCCGTTCGGGACAGACCTCGGCCGGTTCTTCCGGGAGGACGGATAGCGCTTCGGTCGATGAGCCGGATGTGACCTTCGAGGGTGGCCAGACCAGGAAACTGCTTGAATGGAGTAAACCCGAGATAAAACCGGAGATGCTTGGCGGACGAAGCTTCATCCCGGTAGTGGTCCAGTTTACCCTCCCTGCAGACGGCAGGCCGCTGCTTCCCGAGGTTGTCTCCTCATCCGGTAGCACAGAATTGGACAATGTGATAAAACAGGCCATAAGAAACTGGAAGTTTTCAGAGGCGGAAGATGGCTCTTCGGTGAAAGGGAAGGTCCGCCTTATTATCAGAACCCAATAACAGCAAGACTTGGAGTAGGTATAGTGCAGATTCGGGCTATTGCTTTCGACATCGACGGGACCCTCTATCCGAACCGCAGGATGTATCTTCATTCCCTTCCTTCTTTCCTTTTTCATCCGAAGCTGGTTCTCCGTTTCGGCAGGGTGAGAAAAGAGATCAGAAAAAAGGCTTTCGACGGGGGCTTCAGGCAGGCCCAGGCCCGCTTTCTTTCTCGCGCCTCTGGCGGACGGCTTTCGGAAACGAAAGCGGCGGAGAAGATTGATCGCCATCTCTACGGGGTGTGGGAACGCTCATTTCGAGGGGTCCGCCCCTTTGCCCACCTTCGGGAGACACTCCTCTCCTTCAAGCGGTCCGGGCTGAAGCTTGCCGTGCTCAGTGATTTTCCGATTCAACGGAAGCTCTCCTATCTCGGTGTGGACGATCTTATCGATATCGCATGTTGTTCCGAAGATTCCGGACGCCTCAAGCCTGATCCGCTTCCTTTTCGTCGGCTGGTTTCAGCTCTCGGTTTGCCTCCGGAAGAAATCCTGTACGTAGGGAACAGTTATCGGTATGATATCGAGGGAGCCGCCGGAGTCGGGATGCGAACGGCCTATTTGACCCGTTCTCGGAAAAAACAGGGGATTGCCGACTTTGCGTTCTTCCGTTATCCGGAGCTGCGGCGCTGGGTGGAAGAGAGATTGAATTGACATCTCACTCTTCCTGGGTAACAATAATCGGGGATAAACTGGGAGAGAAATATGGTATTCTCATTGGGAAATGTTATTACCCTCTTGATTGTGGTGCTGGTACTGGCATTGTATCGGCAAATGGACCGCAATAATCGTTCTTTGGACAAAATTCGGCGCTATTCGGAGAAAATCAAGGGCGAGTTGGACGGTTTTGTGGATGGAAAGACCCAGGAAGTAAAGAACCTTGCCATCGATCTTGATGTTCATCAGAAAACCGGCAAAGAAATTCTTAAGCGGATTGTCGGTATCGAAGAGGAGCTTGAGAAAAAGGCCGAGAAGATTGAGCTCGTGCATGAACGCATCAGTGAGTATGACAAGACCCTCGGTGAGCTGGGCCGCATGACCGGTCAGGTCGAAGAAAACCTCAAGCGTCTCCATGAGGAATCGGAATTTGTCGATAAGGTCGGCAAGCGGGTAAAGGAGGCCGGGGTCCGGATCCTCCAGCTGGAAAAACAGATCCCCGAAATCTACGGAAAATTCACAAAGGAAAACGATACGGCCTTGCGGAAGGTGAGTGCCGAGGTGCTGAAACGTACCCGTCAAATCGTTACCGGTGTTCATAAAGAGGTGGAGGAGGCCGAGACCAGGATCCACGATTTCACCGAACAACTTGACCGTCTTGAGGATCGGCGAAGCTCTATGGAGGCCGAGACGATGAAGGCTATTGAGGCTGGTCTTGATGAACAGCTCTATCGGGCCGAACAGCGCGGAGAGTCCCTTGTCGCGGGGTTCGACGAGGAGCTGAGCGGAACACTTGAAAAGCGAAAGGAAGAAGGCAATCTCTTTCTTCAACAATTACAAGGCGGTCAGGAGCAGCTGAACCAAAGCCTTACCCGTTTTCGGGATGAGATGTCGGCGATTGAATCGGCATATCAGGAATCCCTCGAGAGGGCCGCCAAACGCGGAGAGAACCTCGACGATGAGGTCTTTGAACTTCTTAGAAAAAATATCGAAGCGAAGCGGCAGGAAACCGAGTCGAGGCTTCTTGCTGATATCCAGTCGACGGCCAATGCAGCCGAGAAATCACGATCGGAGGTCGATCAGAGGTTAGGTGCTTTTGAGAAGGAGATTGATGATCGCTACGAGGCACTTACAAAGACGGCCGACGCTGCCGCACTACAGCTTGACGAACTGACCGAGCGTTCCGGCCGCCTCGACACCGATCTCAAACAGCGTCAGGAAGAGAAGCTCGCAGGTTTTGAGCATACCATTGAAAAGACCTTTACCGAACTTGAGGATAAAATTTCCAGTTGGGAAGAGGAGGTCTCCTACCGGTTTACCAGGATCGAAGAGGTCAGTGCCGATATCGATTCCCTTGAAACCAATCTGCGAGACTCCATGGAACGGGTATCTTCCCGGGTGCGGGATGACTTTGGCCTCTTTAAGGATGAGATGGCTGGTTATCGCAGCGATGAAAAGGAACGGGCTGATGCGGAGATCGGCGAGATTCGCAGCGCCATTGCCGGGGTTGAAGAAGAGCTTAACCAGCTGAAGAACCAGGCCTATCAGAATGTTTCTGAAAAACTTGAGGTCTTTGAGTCTGAGTTTTTCGGTGATCTTCAGCGCAGGGCCGGCCAGATGGATGAACGCATCGAGGCGTGGAAAAAGGATGTGGAGATGCGCCTCGAAGAGCTGGGTACCAACGGGGAGAACGGTCGCCAGAAACTGGAAATCGAATATGCCGATGAGTTGAAGCAGCGCTTGAGCAGCTTCCAGGGAAAGATATACGCCCAGCAGGAAAAATTCGAGCAACAGGTCGCTGCCTTTCAGGAGCGAATCGGCGAGCGTATGAACACTACGGGGCAGGCCCTCGGCGGGCTTGAAGAGAGTCTCAAGAACCAGATCCTCGAGGCAAAAGAGAGTTCTCGCCTCACCTTTCAGAAGGAGTTCAGCGATTACGATAGTTCGGTTTCGTCGCAAATCAAGCGGCAGGAGCGGGAACTTACCAGTCGGCTGACAGAAATTTCCGAGGGTGTTGAAGTCAAGCAGGTGGAGCTTACCCAGATGATGGAGAGTGCCCGAAGCGATCTCTCAGGATGGCAGGAAAAGGTGCTTCAGGAGCTCGAAGAGACAAAAGGGGAGCTTTCCGGCGACTATAGCGAATTGAAGAAATCGACCGAGGAGAATATCGGTGCCCTCAGGCGTGATTTCGAGGCGCAGCGGGACGACCTCATCCTTCAGACTCAGGAAGAGCGCACGCGTCTTAAAAACGAGTTGAAGGAAATTTCCGATACCATTCTTGAGTTCGAGGGCGATTTGCGTAAACGTACCGAATCGGCTTTCGACAACTTTAATCGTGACTATGAAAACTTTTCCATCGAGATACAGAAGCGAAACAGGGATTTTCAGGCTGATATCGATGAAAGGATCAAGGATTTCAAGGCCTTTGGCGCCGATACAAAGGATAAGGTCGAGCAGATGCAGAAGAAACTGCTGGGCCGAATTGAGGAGAACAGCGGTGCTCTCGATGCACAGCTCCAGGATATTGATAAGCGTTTGAAGCAGTTTCTGGCTCAAACAAAGCTCTTTGAGCGTGCCGACGCCCTGAAGATCGGGCTGCAGGAAGCTATCGAAGACCTCAAGGTTGAGATCAACAGGATCGAAGGACAGAGCCAGGAGATTCGTGAAACCGAACGGAAATTCCAGTCGATTCGAAAGCTGGGTGATGAGGTGAACGGTCGGCTTAACCGTTTCCTTGCCGAAAAAAAGCGGCTTGAGGAGATGGAGGGCGATTTTAAAAAGCTCATCAATATCAGTCAGGCCGTCGATGTGAAGCTTGATCAGGTTACCGGCAGCCATGATGAGCTTCAGTCTATACAGGCGCGGCTTCGGAGCCTTGAGGATCTCGAAAAAGAGATCGAGCAGCGCTATGAACGTCTTGAAAAACGGCGTGATGTAATGGATTCCACCATCGAAGGGGTCGACAGTAATTTTCAGCGAATGACCGATCTCGAAAAAGAGCTCAAGGAGATCGATTCGAAATTGCTCGAGCTTCCGGAAACGATCGACGAATTGCGTCGCCGTATCGATACTTTGGCGATAAACAAGCGTAAGGCAGAGGATGCCATGGAGCAGCTCGAAAAGGTCGATGCCCTCCTAAGCGATTCGGAAAAGCGGATTGACGAGTTGCAGAAGGCACGTGAGTGGCTCGCCCGGACCGAAACCCGTCTTGAAGAGGTAAGCAAACAGGCGCAGGAACAGGTGAAGCTGCTCGGATCCATCATGAAGAGCGATGGGGCGACGGGAAGTGATAAGCGAGGAGCTCCGGGGATGAATGCCAGGGAGCTCGTCTCCAGGCTTGCGCGGCAAGGATGGACCGTCGATCAGATTTCCAGGGCAACGAAGCTGAGCAGGGGTGAGGTCGAGCTTATCCTTGAAATGATTCCCAATAATAGATAACTCTATCTCTTGTTGATATTTCCTCCCTTCATTTGTGAAAATGCTTGACGCCTTTCCTCTGGGCTTAGTATTTTAATGATGGCCGTAAAGCCGATATCAAAGTATATGTTACAAACTTATCATAGAGGTTACGCATGACCAGAGATGATGAACAGAATATAAAAGATGCAGCCGATCAGTTGCGTACCGAAGCAGAGGAACAAGAGACTGACGGTACACCGAATATAGCTGATGAAAAAGAAACGGAAGAACCCGCTTCTTCTTCGTCGGAAGCATCTGTAGAAGAGCAGGGCTCCGATCTTGAGGCAAAGATTCGGGAGCTGGAGGCAGAAAATAGTGATTTGAAAGATCGCTATCTCCGTAAACAGGCAGATTTTGAAAATTTTCGAAAGCGCATGCTTCGGGAAAAGGAAGAGTCGATTAAATATGCCAATTCAAGTCTGATCTCGGACTTGATTACGGTTATCGATGATTTTGAGCGGGCCATCCGTTCTTCCGAGGAATCGAAAGATTTTGAAAGCTTTCACTCGGGTATCGAGATGATCGAGAAACAGCTTGTCGGTGTTCTTGAACGAAAGTATGGCCTTTCGCGGATGGAGAGCGTAGGGAAGGAGTTCGACCCTCAGCTCCACGAGGCTATCGGTATGGAAGAGAACCCCGATTATGATGTGCAGACCGTCGTCGAGGACTATCAGCGGGGCTACATGCTCCATGATCGGGTACTTCGTCATGCCAAGGTACGAGTGGCCATGCCGGCCCCGGAAAAGGGTGGACAGGAGCCTGAGGAGGAGCCTCAAAACGAGGCCGCAAAAGAATAATACGGCGAAGGCCGAATACGATATTTTTATACGAGATAATTAGAGAGAGGAGATATGCACTATGGGACGGATCATCGGAATTGACCTTGGAACGACAAACTCTTGTGTTGCGGTAATGGAAGGCGGAGAGCCGATCGTCATTCAGAATGCCGAAGGGCAACGGACCACCCCTTCTATTGTAGGTTTTACGGCGAAGGGTGAGCGGTTGGTTGGTCAGCCTGCAAAGAACCAGATTGTTACCAACCCTGAAAACACCATCTATTCGATCAAGCGTTTTATCGGGCGTCGTTTTTCCGAAGTGCCGAGGGAAATCCAGATGGTTCCCTATCAGCTGAAAGAGGCTTCCAATGGCGATGTTCGTGTTATGGCTCACGACAAGGAATATTCGCCTCAGGAGATTTCGGCGGCTGTTCTTCAGAAGATGAAGAAGACGGCCGAAGACTATCTGGGCGAGTCTGTTACCGAAGCCGTTATCACCGTTCCCGCCTATTTTAACGATGCTCAGAGGCAGGCGACCAAGGATGCGGGGCGTATTGCCGGTCTTGAAGTAAAACGGATCGTCAATGAGCCGACGGCGGCCGCCCTTTCCTATGGTTTCGGAAAGGACGGAAAGGATGAAAAGATCGCCGTTTATGACTTCGGCGGAGGTACCTTCGATATCTCGATCCTGGAGTTGGGAGATGGTGTTTTTGAGGTTAAGTCGACCAATGGTGATACCCACCTCGGTGGTGATAATATCGATCAGCGAATTATTGAGTGGCTTATCGAGAGCTTTAAGCAGGACAGCGGAATCGATCTTTCCCAGGACCGGATGGCCCTCCAGCGTCTGAAAGAGGCTGCGGAAAAGGCTAAGATCGAACTTTCCGGCACCCAGTCTTCGGATATTAACTTGCCCTTTATTACCGCAGATGCGTCGGGACCGAAGCATCTGCAGTACAATCTGAGCCGGGCCAAGTTTGAGCAGATGGTTGGGGAACTTATCGAGGGCACCCGTAAGCCCTGTACAGATGCCTTACGGGATGCGGGCCTTTCGCCTTCCGATATTGACGAAGTTATTCTCGTCGGTGGCTCAACACGTATCCCCGCCGTACAGCGGATTGTAAAGGAGATCTTTCAGCGTGAACCCCATAAGGGTGTTAACCCCGATGAGGTAGTGGCCATCGGTGCCGCCATCCAGGGGGGAATTCTTGGCGGTGATGTGAAGGATGTTCTGCTTCTCGATGTTACGCCCTTGTCCCTCGGCATCGAAACCCTTGGCGGTGTCTTTACCAAACTGATCGAACGGAATACGACGATACCGACCCGCAAGAGCCAGATATTCTCGACTGCCGCCGACAATCAGACTGCCGTTTCCGTGCATGTGCTCCAGGGTGAGCGCGAAATGGCAAGCCAGAACCGTACCCTCGGTCGTTTCGATCTGGTTGGAATCCCTCCGGCCCCTCGGGGTGTGCCTCAGATCGAGGTAACCTTCGATATCGATGCCAATGGTATTGTCCATGTCTCTGCAAAGGATTTGGGAACCGGCAAGGAACAGAAAATCAGGATCGAATCCTCCTCCGGCCTTACCGAAGATGAAATTAACAAGATGGTTCGTGATGCCGAGTCCCATGCAGAAGAGGATAAAAAAGAGCGGGAAAAGATTGAAGTTCGCAATGAGGCCGATTCTCTGATTTATTCGACCGAGAACAGTCTGAAGGATTTTGGTGATAAGGTCGATGCGTCCGAGAAGGAGAAAATCAATGCTTCCGTCGCGGCCTTGAAAAAGAGCGTGGAATCGGGAGATATAGCGGATATTAAGAGCAAGATTGAAGAGTTGAAACAGGCCTCCTACAAGCTTGCCGAGGAAGTGTATAAGCAGGCAGGGGCCGGCCAGGCCTCCGGTGCCGCCGGCCAGGCGTCCGGACAGGATGCGGGTAACGAAGCTGGCTCAGGTTCCTCTTCCGAGGCTTCCGGCAATGGCAATGTCGAAGATGTTGATTACGAGGTTGTCGACGACGAGAACGACAAATAGAGTGGAGTCTTAGACAGTGGCCAAGCGTGATTATTACGAAGTCCTTGGGGTCCCGAAAGGGGCCTCCAAGGATGAGATAAAGAAAGCCTATCGTAAACTTGCGATAAAGTACCATCCCGACAAAAATCCGGGAGACAAAAACGCCGAAGATTCTTTCAAAGAGGCTACCGAAGCCTATGAGGTTCTCGGAGACGAAAAGAAACGGCAGGCCTACGATCAGTTCGGCTTTGCCGGTGTGGAAGGCATGAACGGAGGTGGTGGAGGCCACGACTATTCGACTGTTTTTCACGATTTTGAAGATATATTCGGAGATTTCGGCGATATATTTTCAAGTTTTTTCGGAGGTAGCGGGAGCCGTTCCCAGGGCGGACGAAAACGACGGTCCAACCGTGGCCCTGATCTTCGCTATAACCTCGAGGTTTCGTTCAAAGATGCTGTCTACGGAACAAAGGTGGAGATCGCTTATGCCAGAAACGTCTCCTGCTCCACCTGTGGCGGATCTGGAGCCGCTTCTGGAAGCGGCAAAAAGGTGTGCCCGACCTGCGGCGGTAGCGGCCAGGTTCGACGAAGTTCCGGATTCTTTTCCATTGCTTCCCCATGTCCTACCTGTGGCGGTGAGGGCTACATCATTGAAAATCCTTGTGCTGCCTGCCACGGAAGTGGATTGCTGCGAAAACAGCAGAAAATCAAGGTGACAATTCCTCCGGGGATCGAAAGTGGAAAGCGGATCAATATACCGGGACAGGGAGATAATGCAGTCGGCGGCGGCCCTGCCGGAGATCTTTACGTATTTATTACCGTTAAGCCCCATGACTATTTTGAGCGGGACGGGAATGATCTCTACTGTGCGATTCCGATTTCCTTTACACAGGCTGCACTCGGCTCCGAAATTCAGGTTTCGACCCTTGAAGATAAAAAACTGAAGCTTAAAATTCCGGCCGGGACCCAAAATGGAAAAATTTTGCGTATAAAAAACGAAGGTGTTCCCTATCTTCATAACAATGCGAAAAAAGGTGATCTGTACATTAAGATTATGGTCGAAGTTCCCAAAAAGTTATCACTGCGCAGCAAACAGCTGCTTAAAGAGCTTGCCGACATAGAGGGGGAAAACGGGACACCGCAACCGGTATCTCTTTCATCTTTACGGTAGGTTTTTGGTGTTTGGAACGCTTGAGAATTTCGGTTTCCTTTCTCTTGGATTTGGCCACATTCTTTCAGCCTCTGTACAGCGGTCGTATCTGACTGTAAGCGGAGGCTGTAAGCATGATCGGGTGGGAATTGTCGAGCATGAACTTTCGGAGCTTTTTTCTCTTTTTGATACCTATAATGCTCTCGTTGCGACGCTCTATGATCCGCAGCGCCCTACCGCTAAGGTGTACCATGTGCCCGATGACATCTTACCGGCGCTTGCCGTACTGCGTTGCTCCATACGTGCCAGCCGGGGCGAATTCCGTTTTTCTCTTGAATCGGCCCTCGTCGTCATGGATCTCAGCCATTTCCTGTTTGCCCTGGCCGCTGCCTCGCAGAATTTTCTCGAAATTTCCGATGGAAGTTTGTCTTCACTGAACACATCTGCTCCTTTCTTTCCCGTTGCTGCCGACCGTCATCTTGTCCTTGAGGGAAAGATGAGAGATGAAGAATATGTGTTCCGTTTCTCGGGAGAGAACCGTACCAAGGAACTACGATTTCTTCTCGGGGGGAACGAATCTGTTAACTATCCTTTATCTCCTTCCGATACTTAAAAGGATTTCTCTCTGCAGGAGCCGTATGCAATGAAAAGCCTCGTTACTCTATTTTTTCTTCTGTTGATATGCTATGCCCCTTCGCTATATGCGGAAGAGAAAGGGCAAGAGGATGAAAGTAACGTTTTTCTCTCTGTCCGTGAATTCCGTGACCATGCCCTTTCTGATCCGGTCGGCTTGCCTCCCGATCAGTTTGATACCAGCGGGGACGGAAATATCGATTACATAGTTATCTCCGACCATGACGGAAATAAGCTCTATGAGATGCTCGATTACGACCGTAACGGAGAGATGGACGATTTTTGCGTCTATGGGGAAGGGATGCTGCTTCAGAGGGAGATCGATTCGAACAGCGACGGTATGATTGATATTTGGGTCTTCATCAAAGATGGGGCCTACGTCGAAGAGCTGCGACAAGATAGCGATTTCGATGGAGTTGTCGATAAGGTAACGAAGTACGGAGAAGAAGATCAGTGAGGAAGGAGATGATGGATCGGCAGCTTATTTATGGTTTTCATGCAATCGAAGAAGCGTTGAAAAAAAGGCATCGGGGTGCTGACCTCATGGTCTCCGGCAGGTCCAAACGGATATCTGCCCTTATTGCACTGGCGGAACAAAAGGGATGTAAGGTTCGTAATGTAAGCCGGGAAGAGCTTGATAATCTCTCGAAAGGGGTTGATCATCGCGGAGTTTTGCTGTTCCTTTCCGATACTGTTTCTTCCGGGAAGAAGCCGACTACAAATCGTGATTTCGATACGGCTTTACAGCAGCTGGCAACAGGAGAGGAGCAGGCCCTGATTTTGTTGCTCGACGGAATCACGGATCCCCAGAACCTCGGAGCTATTTTACGGAGTGCCGATCAATTTGCCGTCGATCTTGTGGTGCTCCCAGAACGTCGAAGCGCCGGGGATGGGGCGGTCGTTGATAAGGTCTCTGCCGGAGCCAGTCTCCATGTTCCAAGGAGTGTGGTTCCCAACATTCCGAGGGCCGTCGAAGGCCTCAAGAAGGCAGGTTTCTGGGTCTATGGGGCCGATATGGGCGGCGACTGCGCATGGAATCTTTCATTGAAGGGAAAGGTCGCCATCGTTCTTGGCGCGGAAGGAAGAGGGATCGGCAGGCTGGTACGGGAACGATGCGACGAGATTATCTCCATCCCGTCACGAGGCCATATCGATTCGTTTAATGTTTCTGTTGCCGGCGGTATCCTTCTGTATGAATGCCGCCGGCAACAGTGGAGTGATTAATCCTCAAAAAAGGCGTTGCCGATATCGTTTCTGTACCAGGCCCCGTCGAACCTAATACGTTTTACCGCCTCGTATGCACGGGTATTTGCATTGACAATATTATTCCCAAGCCCAACAACGGTAAAGCAGCGGCCGCTGGTTGAAAGTGTTTCGCCTTTCTCTCCGACCCTGGTGGATCCATGAAAAACGAGGGTCTCTTTTTCCGGAAAGGCCGGAATCCGCTTAAGCGGAATCTCTTTTTCGGTTTCTCCCGGATATCCTTCGCTGGCAATGACTACACCTACCGCAGAGTTGTCATTGTATTGCATGGGGAAGCTTTCGACCGTTCCGTTTTCAATTGCCTCAACCACATTGCCGAAATCCGATTTGATCAACGAAAAAAGCACCTGGGCTTCCGGATCTCCGAATCTGACATGATATTCAATCAATTTCGGGCCTTCTGCCGTGAGGACGACGGAGAAGAAAAGCACTCCCTTGTACATAAGCCCCTCTCGTTTTAATCCGTCGAAGCTGGGGCCGATGATGGTATCCCGTATACGATCCATGGTTTGTTTACTTACCGGTGGAACGGGACAGATGGCCCCCATTCCGTTGGTCGCCGGGCCTTGGTCATTTTCTTTTGCCCTCTTGTAATCGGCACAGGGAGGGAGAACCAGAAAACCGTTTCCGTCGGTCAGGGCAAATATCGAAAGACTTATACCGACATGATACTGTTCAAGGAGGATTGAATCCTTTTTTAAGAGCTGCGAGCCATATTCAAGCAGTTTCTCCGGCTGATCGGAGTCGAACATTGCCTTCCAGCGGGAGAGACCGTTTTTTTTGATGATCAGCCGCTTACCACTGTTTTCTTGTATCGCTCTTTCCAGTTCAGAAACGCTTGTAACAAGGGTTCCCTCCGTTGAAGGAATTTCATAGCGTTTCATAAAGGCTTTTCCGTGGGCCTTATCCGCCTCTAATCTCGTTGTTGCCTTTGGCGCGCCGAAGGTTGGAATTCCTCTTTTCTGTAAGAGGTCCACCATCCCGTTTTCAAGCGCATCCTCAATGCCGCAAAAGACATAATCGATATTCCACTGGCTGCACGCCTCGGCCACCTGTTCGGGATCAGCCGGGTTGATCCCCTTTAGGTTCTCCCCCAGTTCATTCGTCCCCGCATTTCCAGGCGCAATATACAAACCACAGATCCTGTGACTTTTGGAAAACATCCAGGTAACGGCATGTTCCTTCGCACCTGATCCCAACACTAGTACGCGCAATCTCATCCTCCCCATATTGCTGTCAGACAACAGAAAACGGCCTGCGGCCGTTCATCTGAGATTGTCTGAAATGGCATGTGCTTATGTAGCATGATCTATTCTGAAACAATACCTATTGATGAAACGCTAACACTCTTCAGGGGGCAAGGTCAAGTGTGGAGGAGGAGGGCTATCCTCTTCGTGATAGATAGTCCTCTACCGTCCTGCGATAATCTTCTTCGGTTTCACAGGTTACGATACTTTGGCGAAGCGCTGCGGAGCCGTCGAGCCCCTTGGTATAGCCGGCCATTTGTTTTCGCATTTCTCTGCAGGCAACCCGTTCGCCTTTGTCCTCTATGGTGTAATGCAACTGTATCAAGGCGGCCTTCATGATCTCCTCGACGGAAGGGCTTCCGCCTGTAGGATCGTGTTCCAACACTCTTCGTGTTTGTTCAAAGATGAAAGGGTTCCCCATGGCTCCGCGTGCAAACATAACGCCGGAACATCCTGTTTCCATAAGAAGTCGTTTTGCGGCTTCCGGGGAAAAGGCGTCGCCGTTACCGATAACCGGGACCCTGACCGTTTGAACCAGTTTGGCAATTGCACTCCAATCGGCACTGCCTGAGTAGCCCTGACTGCGTGTCCTCCCGTGGAGGGTTATCATGGCGGCTCCTGCCGATTCCGCAGCTTGGGCGGCCTCAAGATAGTTTAGGGTATTGCTGTCCCAACCTGTGCGGAGCTTGACGGTTATGGGGCGAAAGCTGCTTCTGGCGAGCAGTGAGACAATTCGATAGATTGTCTCCGGGCTACGCATAAGAGCGGCTCCTGCTCCGGTTTTTACAACCTTGGGAACGGGGCAACCACAGTTGAGATCAATGAGCGTCGGGTCCGCCTTTTCAATGACCGGGAGGGCCCTTTCTGCCTGTTCCGGATTTGAGAGAAAGATCTGGACACCAAGCAGCTTCTCACCCTTCGCCCGCCTCAACAGGGCTATGGTTTTTAGGTTCCTTCTGGCGAGGGCCTCCCCGCTTACCATTTCCGTGTAGGTGAAGGGGGCTCCGTGTTCGATGCAGATACGCCGAAACCCCCTGTCGGTAATACCCGCCAGGGGTGCAAGAAAAAGATTGCCCGGAATTGTCACTCCGGGCAGGATGATTGGATGATATAAGCAATCGGTTTTCACAATCCCATTGTCACGGCAGCGCTGTGTGCCTATTCCGAGAGACCGAAGACCGTAAGACTGTTACGGTACAGCTGCTCGTTCAGCTCCTCAAGGGAGAGCCCGCGCAGCTCAGCAAGGAATTCCGCGGTGGCATGGAGATATGAGGGTTTATTCCGCTTACCTCGATAAAGTGCCGGAATCATAAAGGGGCTTTCCGACTCGATCAACATGCGATCGATGGGCATATGTTTTGCCGTTTCTTGTAAATTCCTGGCGTTTCTGTAGGTAACATTTCCGGCAAAGGAGATGAAGAGGTTCAGATCCAGTGCCTTTTTTGCATACTCCCAATTCTCGGAGTAACAGTGCAGAATTCCACCCTTGGGGGGAAGCTTTTCTGATAATATGTCGAAGACATCGGCTCCGGCCTCCCTGTTGTGAATGATAACAGGAAAATCCAGACGGGTTGCAAGTTCCAGTTGTCGCACGAAGAGTTCGATTTGAGAATCTCTATCCCCAAATTTGCGGTAATAATCAAGACCGATCTCCCCGATGGCAACCACACGGTCAAGTTTTGTCCCTTCCTCGATTTTTAGCTCCCAATCTTTCCCAGGATTCTGAACTTCCGAGGGAGATACGCCGATACTATGAAGGACATGGGGCGCAGAGGAGAGGTTTTGGTATACCTGGAAGAAGTCATGAAGGTTATTACAGATGCTCACAATGTGCTTAACACCTGACTGTTTCGCTTCCTGTACGATAATGAGTTGTTCGATCGGGTCTTCATTTATCAGCCCGATGTGAGCGTGAGTATCAAATAGCTGCATACAATGATTCCAGTTAGTATTGTGGTTTGTATATATTTTACATATACTGTTATAACTGTAGCATGAAGAGTAGGTGCCGTCAATTATATTTGACAATTATTTTTGCCCATGGTAGTCTGAGTTGACTAATTGTATTGCAGACAACGGGGAAGGAGCATAGATGTCACCGGCAAATCATTATAAAAAGACAGAGAAAACAATCATAAGGCGCGTTCTCGCTTTTTTAGGAGTGATTTTTAAGGCGGTTGGTCGCTTCTTTGCAAAGGTTTATCAGACCGGTAAGCAGCGTTTTACCATCATGCTGATTCCCCATTCGGAAAAAAGTATCTTCAATTTTCGTGTTTCGGTCTTTTCTTTGATTTTTTCAGGCTTTCTTCTCGGCGGAGTTGTCGTTTCCTTCCTCCTTTTTAGTACCCGTTTTTCAGGACTTAGCCGGCTTGTGGATCAAAAAGAGACGGCACTCGAAGACTCCAGGTCGAATATTGAAGCGATACGTGAAGAGATCACCGAATTGAAGAAGGTTTCGAAGACCTTTGAGGCTTCCCTCAAGACGACAATGAGTACGTTTGGTGTGAAGGGGGATGTGAAAGCCGCTTCGGTTCTCGACGGAGGGGATTTAAGTTCTTTTTTCGACGTTCAGGAACAGAGTGAAGGTATCGGGCGTGAGCTTTCCGAGCTCCGTTCTCTGCGGGAGTTCCTCGAACAGTCAAGTGATGATTTGCTGCGGGTCAGTGATATTATGTCGAGTCAGGGGGATCTCCTTGTGGAGCTTCCCACCCTTTGGCCTGTCGAGGGAGGGGTCGGGAGGATTACCAACTATTTTGGGCCCGAGATTCATCCGTTTACCGGACAATGGTATCTCCATAAAGGAATCGATATCGCCTTTCGGCGGGGTAAGCCTATCGTGGCCGCCGCCAATGGAAAGGTTGTTGAGCGCAAGTATGATGCGATGGGCTTTGGAAATTATGTGGTGATTCGGCATCCTTATGGTTTTGCCACGAAGTATGCCCACATGGATACGGTATATGTTGAAGAGGGTGATGTAGTTACCCAGGGACAGAAAATCGGGACAATGGGAAATACGGGATTGTCGACCGGGCCTCATGTTCATTTCGAAGTGCGAATCGGAAGCCAGGTTGTTGACCCCGAACGGTTTTTAAACGTAAAATCCGATCTACGATAAAATAGTTATTCCGAATAAGCGGTAATGTATTTCATGAGCGATTATTTAGATCTTGATGGTGTGTTTATCAATTCTCTTGTCGGCGAAGGGACCAGATTCGACGGCGATATTTCTTTACATGGGCTTCTTCGTATCGATGGAGATTTTCGGGGGGCTGTCAACGCTGCGGATAAAGTTCTTATCGGTAAGAACGGTAGGGCTGAATGCTCTATTACTGCAGGTACCGTTGTTGTCGGCGGCATCCTTAAGGGGGATATCGTTTCTTCCGAAAAGGTAGTGGTCCTCTCTTCCGGAATGGTGATCGGTAATATTACTACTCCTCGGTTGGTCGTGGAGGAGGGTGTTATTCTAAACGGGGCCTGTACCGTTCTTGGGAAAGATGGATCCCGGGCGGAAGCTGACATACCGATATCCGATCAGAAACCTCGTGATATCGATCGTTATAATCCGATCCGAAATGCCAAACGCGAGGCTGTTGGTGAGAATGCCGGAACATGGCAAAGATAGATTCTCTTAACGGCGGATTTTCTCTTCGAAATGGGAAAAATCGTCGAAAAACCCGTTCTTCCTCAAAAGATGTTCGGGTTTCTTCTCCTTCGTTTTTTGAAGTTGTTACAGCGGAGAGTGAGGTGTCTGTTGATTCTCTTGCCTCCCACGCTGCCGCTGCTGAAAATACTTCTCTTGAAGAATTGTTGGATGACGTTCACACCCTAGGTGAACGGTTGAAGGAACGTCCAACAATGGATCGGATCAAGGAGTATCGAAGAGCTGTTTCCGGTTTTTTGCAATACATTGTTCATTACACCTTCGAAGCGGAAACCATAGAGGGAGCCCGTTTTATCAACCCCATGAAAAAACAAAAGCGGTATACATTGATTCGAGTCGTCAATGAGAAGTTGGAACGTTTGGTTTCAGGGGTCTTGGTCAATCAGCTTCCCCAGCTTGAACTCCTTCGACGGGTTGAAGAAATCAACGGTCTGCTTGTTGATCTGCTGCAATGATTAGGAGGCTTCGCTATGAGCGATAATTATATTGAAGAGCCCGTAGGGGTACCGGAGATGGATGCCTCCGTATCCTCTATTGAGGAGGATAATGTTTCTCCTGTTATGGTAAAATTCCCATATTCCAGCGAAACGGTTGTCTGTCTTGCTGATAATGCCGAGGTTCTGTCGATAGGTGATATGGTGCTTGTGCCGAGTCGGTACGGAAAGGATCTTGCGAGGGTTCTTGGCCCTGTCCATTGCCCTGGTTGCGGCGAAGATCCCCCTCCCAAGGTGCTTCGCAAGGCGAACGATCAGGATCTTGCCACCTATGAGCATAATCTTGAACGCGAGCGGGAAGCATTCAATATCTGCAGGGAAAAAATCCATGCACATGGTCTTGAGATGAAACTGGTTGCGGCGCATTACCTTTTGGATGAACCAAAGGTCCTCTTCTTTTTTACTGCCGAGTCAAGGGTCGATTTTCGATCCCTGGTAAAGGATCTTGTTTCAGTCTTTAAAATGCGCATAGAGCTCAGGCAGATAGGAGTCCGTGATGAATCACGGGTTCTTGGTGGTGTGGCCGTTTGCGGACGTCAGTTTTGCTGCCATGGAATTACCGATAAACTCAAGCCTGTTTCGATTAAGATGGCGAAAGAGCAAAATCTTTCTCTTAATTCTATGAAAATATCCGGTCCCTGTGGCCGTCTTCTTTGCTGCCTTTCTTATGAATACGACTTTTATCGCGAGGAAAAGGCACTTGTTCCTTCAGAGGGAACAAGGGTCAGAATAGGCGGGGAGACATTTAAAGCCATTGAGGTGAATATTCTCACGAAAAAAATACGTTTTGCAGGGCCGGAGGGGCGTAGCGTTGAAGTTCCTTTTTCCCGTATCAGCCGGGGAGAGAATAAGGAATGGCGCATCGACTACGATCCGGATGCGGAAGATTGAAATATGAATAGTGTGCTTCTTATGTTGACAGCAGGGCTGTTTTTTGATACGGTGCAACACCGTGACATTATAATACGGAGGAGATAGATTGCCATCAAATAAGTCCGCCGAGAAACGGCATAGACAGAGTCAGAAGCGGAGATTACGGAACCGCATCATGAAGAGTGGTGTGCATACCGCACGGCGTAAGGTTGATGCGGCATTGAAGAGTGGGGATAAAGAAGCTGCAGAACAGGCTTATAAAGCCTATGTTCAGCTTATTGACAAGGCTGCAAGAAAGAGTGTTCTTCACAAAAACAATGCAGCAAGAAAAAAATCCCGACTTAGCAAAGCCCTGAACGCTCTTCAGGTTCAGTAGGGTGGCGATTGTCCAGATTGTTATGGAAACCGGTAACAAACTGACAAAAGCAGAAATTATTGAACGCATTTACGAAAAACATGAGGTTAATCGGTCTGATATTCATGATGTGATCGATGCGCTTTTTGAAGAGTTGAAAGATGCACTTCAGGAGGATCGTGTCGTTGAGCTGAGGGGCTTTGGTACCTTCGAGATCAGAACCAGAAAAGGACGGGACCGTGCTCGCAATCCAAAGACTGGCGAGATCGTGCCGGTCAATACCCATGGTGTTGCTGTATTTCGACCAGGAAAGGAACTGAAGCAAATCGCCTGGCCCTTACGGGGAGAAAACGGCGGCTCCGGGGACGAGTAGTGTCGAGGATGCTTGCCGACGGAGGCAGCCGCGGGCTCTTGCGGAAAACCTTTGGGGAGCTGGGGCTGCTTTCGCTGTCCGCCTTTCTGTTTGCTTTCTCATTTCCGAGCTTTATTTCAATTGACGGTCTATGGCCGTTGGTTTTTATTGCCCTTATTCCGATTGTCCCTGTTATTCGGCGTTGTTCTTGGGCTGCGGCCCCCTTCTACGGCGCTTTTTACGGTTTCCTTTCATATGCTATTTTTAATTACTGGCTGACCACATTTCATCCTCTGGCGATTTTTATCGTTCCTGTGATTTATGCTGTCTATTTTCTTGTTCTCTTTCCTGCCTTGAAGGCCGTTGACCTGTTCTTTCCCCGATATGCGTATTGGATTCAGGCCGTTGTCTGGGTTGCCTACGAGTATTTAAGAACTCAGGGTTTTCTTGGATATCCCTATGGCAATCTCGGCTATGCACTCTACAAGGTACTTCCCGTGATTCAGATTTCCGAACTGACCGGGGTTTGGGGCGTGAGTTTTCTCATCGCTCTTATCGGCTTCTTCCTTGGCCATGCCCTTTTGTTTACCTTTGAGTATGATGCCTCTTTCCTTGCCTCTCTTAAGGTTTGGTTTGGTCGCCGAAAAGCGGCCCTTGCCGTTTGTTCCGTATTGCTTGCTGGTACTTTGATCTTCGGTTTTGTCGTCATGCGAGGCAATTACGATGATCAACGTCCCTGGAAGGTGGCTCTTATACAACATAATGCGGACACCTGGAAAGGGGGGCTTCCTACCTATAGACGCAATCTAAGAACCATGATTGCCTTGAGTGATCGTGCGTTGGCGGCAGATGAACCAGAAGCGGTTATTTGGTCGGAAACCGCCTTTGTACCTGGTGTCGATTGGCATAGCCGTTATCGAACCGATTCTGAGCGTTATGCTTTGGTTGAGGAGTTGCGGAATTACCTTGCCGATAAATCTGTTCCCTTTATTCTGGGGAACGATGACGGGCAAAAGGCCGATCCTGGGTTGCCTCCGATTCTGTCCGACGGAAGGCTGAACCGTGTCGACTATAATGCCGTGTTGCTGTATGAAAATGGGAAACTGCGGCAGACCTATCGGAAAACACATTTGGTGCCCTTTACCGAGAATTTTCCCTATAAAAAGCTCTTTCCCGGGTTTTACCAACTTCTGGTTGATCATAATTACCATTTTTGGGAAAAGGGTACCGAATATACGGTTTTTGAGACCGATAATGGGGTGCGTTTCTCCACCCCCATCTGCTTTGAGGATGTATTCGGTTATCTTTCCCGGCGTTTCGTCCGAAACGGGGCAGATGTTATTGTAAATTTAACAAATGATTCCTGGTCCGGTTCTGTTGCAGCCCAGATGCAACATATGGGTATGGCTGTGTTTCGGGCCGTTGAGCTTAGACGTAGCGTCATCCGCAGCAGCAACAGCGGCATGACCTGTACTATTAATCCTGACGGAAGACTTACCGGTATGCTTGGACCCTTTGTTGAGGATTATTATATAGGTTCCGTACCGATCTATGCAGAGCGTAATACCCTGTATTATCATTGGGGGGATTGGTTCCCTCTCGTCATGTTGTTTCTTGGCCTTGTTTTTCTTCTTGTAGGCGGGGTGAGAAAAATTGTGCTTCGAAAGAACTAATCTTTCATTTTGGGGCTATCATTGACAAGACGCAGTTCATATAGGAAGATATAATAACGAAGGACGTTCCGATGGAAGAAAGAACCAAAATTCTTATTGTTGACGACGAACCAATAAATCTCGATTTTTTCGATGTAATGCTTAGTAAGCTCGGTTTTGAGATCGGCAGGGCTGAGGATGGTGAGGAAGCCCTTGAGCAGATTAAAGCTTTCAATCCCGATCTTATTATTTTGGATAATGTGATGCCGAAGATGTCTGGGTGGCAGGTAACCCGCATCGTTAAACAGGATCCTTTGTTTGAAAAGTATCATGATATTCCCATTATCATGTTTTCGGCCATGGATGATGTGAAGGATAAGATAGAGGGATTTGAGCTGGGGGTGGAAGATTACATCACGAAGCCCTTTAATTTTTCCGAGGTTCTTGCTCGGATTCGGGCGGTCCTGCGAGGAAAGGAGCTCTATCAGCAGATCCTGCATCGTGAGAAAGAGATCGCCGTTTCAATCGATTTGCGGAGACGGTTTGATTCCTTTGCCGATCAGGCGAAAGAATCTCTCGGCACATTGCTTTCCGCCTGTGAGCATGTGAAAGCGGATGATGAGAATGCCATTACGGGCTATCTTGGAAAGGTCCATGATGAGGTTGATGCTGTTCTCCGCTCCCTTGATCTTCTCGAGAAGGAGATACATGAACGAAGGTCTGAGCCTCTGATTGGCAGTTCGGCACTTGATGATCTTGATAAACGTTTTGACAGTCACTTTCGTCGGCTTAAGGAAAATGCCGACACTATGGGGGAAGTGAGGGAATAGGGTGGTTGGTGAAGAGAAGTTAAAGGTTCTTGAACTTTTTGCCGAAGGTCGTAAACAGTACAAGCTCATGGACTTTGCTTCGGCCAAGGATTTGTTTGCCCAGGCTCTCCGTCTGGACGCGGAAGATGGCCCGTCAAGGGTCTATTATGCTCGTTGTAAGCATTACATTGAGAATCCACCCCCTGATGATTGGGACGGTGTGTTTGTCATGCAAACCAAATAGGAAGTACTCACAGGAAGCATACACGGAATAATCACTATGGCAAGACAACAAAATAAGCGAAAAGCTTCTGCAACGGCAACGACTTTGGGGCCTCAGACGGTTCTAAAGGGAATTTTGAGATTTTCGGATTCTCTGACGATCAAGGGAGTCTTCGACGGCGAAATCGAAGCTTCCGGTCACCTTGTGGTAGAGAAGGGGTCGAGAGTCAAAGCCGATATTAAGGTCTCTTCAGCGGTGGTGTCGGGATCAGTAACTGGTAACATCCTGGCGGAAGAGAAGCTGGAAATGGATAGCAACGGGCAGGTGTTTGGTAATGTAAGAACCCGACGACTAAGAATTGCCGACGGTGTTCTTTTTGAAGGGACCTGCGAGATGATCAAAGACCCGTCGGGTGTCGATGTCTTTTCCACTCGCGGCGAAAAATTGAAGAAGACCGTCACCAGTGTCTGAAATATCAGTTATCATTCTTTCAATCGGCACAGAACTCACCGAAGGGATCATCAGGGATTCTCATGGTCAGTTTCTTTCCTCCGAGTTTACCGCTCGAGGTTTTTCTGTCAGGCGAATCGAGCAGCTTCCCGATAATGACGGATTGCGTGCCCGATTTCAAGATGGCGTAAATGATGCCGATTTAGTGATCATCACAGGGGGCTTGGGACCAACTGCCGACGATATCACCCGTGATGCAGTTGCCGACCTGTTCGGAAAGAGATTGGAATTTCGTGAAGATGTTTGGGAGATGATAAAAGACCGTTTTCCCAGACTCTGTGGAAATGCAAACCAGCGTCAGGCGATGATCCCCGAAGGTTGTGATGTTCTGGATAATCCTTTTGGAACGGCCCCCGGCTTTCGCGGCGAAGTAGACGGAACCTTACTCTTTGTTCTTCCTGGGCCTCCGAAAGAGCTTCGGGGAATGGCGGAGTTACACCTTTTTCCCTTTGTTGAACATCATTTTGCGCTTCCTGTTCGTGAGCTGAGCGAGGCTTCGATATTTCTGATTGGTGAATCACGGCTTGAAGAAGCATGCCGGGAAATTGTTGCGGACAATGCGGACCTCGAGCCTGTGTTGTGGGGAACCAGAGTTCAGGAACGGAGAATAAGCCTCTATTTGCGAGGTGCGCGTGAAGAGGATCGGCTCCGTTTTCTCGATCTTTTGGCCAAGAAAATGGGAAAAGAGCTTGTTAGACTAGGTGACCTGAGTGCCGAACAGATTCTTTTTTCCTCCCTAAAAGGATGGGGGCTGACTTTTGCTGCCGCAGAATCTTGTACCGGTGGAATGTTAGGTTCCGTTCTTACCTCTCTGCCGGGAAGTAGTGCCTATTTTTTAGGCAGCTGTGTAAGTTATGCCGATTCTTTTAAGCGTCGTTTTCTCGGCGTTGGTGAGGCAACCTTATCTCAATATGGGGCTGTCTCTCGCGAATGTGCAATGGAGATGGCTCTTGGTGTTCTGGATGCAAGCGGGGCCGATGTGGCTTGCTCCATTACCGGCATAGCCGGGCCTTCCGGGGGAAGTGTCGAGAAACCGGTAGGCACCGTTTGGTTCGGTTTGGCTGGTAAAGAGGGCGCGGTTTCCGCCAGACAGTTCCGTTTTGGTTTTAGCCGTGATTCAGTCAGGCGACGTGCGACGGTAGCCGCCATGCTTCTGACTGAAATCTATCTTGATGGTGATGACGCTCTTGACATGTGCGGTTTCTGGCAATATAGTTAACGTATCGGATAACATCATCCCGCATCACCATTACAATCAAAGAACAAGATTTTCCGTCGAAAACGGAGCTCTTTATGCGAATCTTATATACATTCTTTATCCTCATTGACGAGAGAAGCGGAGAACTATGGACGAAATGAATGTGAATGAACCAAACGAAGAAAAAAAGCCGGAAGAAAAAAATCAAATGACGACAGTCGTTGCGAAGAGAAAGCCGAGAAGAAAAAAAGTACGGGTGGAATTGATCAAAGAATCGACAGATGTCGATAAAGATGATAACCAACAAAATACAGGCGATGAAAGTTTGATCCCTCCTGATAAAATCGGTGTCAGCAAAAACGGAGAAGAAAATGATCCCGTTATAGCAGCCCGCCCCTCCGGTCGAAGAGGCAGGGGGAGAAAGCCTGGCGATAATGGAGAGAGGGAAGAGAAACCCCGGCTTTCTATCAATGATCTCTCGCAGATGACCGTTCCCGACCTTCGTGATTTTGCCGCAAACCTTGGTATCAGTAGAGACAACCTGATCACCATGAAAAAACAGGAAATCATTTTTGCCGTTTTGAAAAGTCATACCCAAAGTGGAGGTGCCATTTCCGCTTACGGCTCTCTTGAGATCCTTCCCGACGGGTACGGCTTTCTGCGTTCCCCTCAGAATAGTTATCTGCCCGGTCCTGATGATATCTACATTTCTCCAAGCCAAATCAGGCTTTTTAATTTGAAAACAGGTGACACCGTATCCGGGCAGATCCGTCCGCCGAAAGAGGGTGAGCGGTTTTTTGCCATGCTGCGGGTAGAGGAAGTCAACTATGATGATCCAAGTGTCGCCCAGACAAGGGTTTCCTTCGATAGTCTGACTCCCCTTTATCCGGATACAAGGATCAACATGGAGACTGTTTCGGGGGATTTTTCTACCAGGATGATTAATCTTTTCTGTCCGATTGGAAAAGGGCAGAGAGGGTTGATCGTATCTCCTCCCCGAACGGGAAAGACTATTTTACTTCAAAAGATTGCCAATGCCATTACGGAGAATCACCCAGAAATATCGGTTATTGTTCTTTTAATTGATGAGCGACCCGAAGAGGTGACCGACATGCGGCGTAACGTCAAGGGAGAGGTCATTGCCTCCACCTTCGATGAACAGGCAACACGACATGTTCAGGTCGCCGAGATGGTTATTGAAAAGGCAAAGCGGCTTGTAGAGCATAAGAGGGATGTGGTTATTCTTCTTGATTCCATTACCCGCCTGGCCCGTGCCTATAACCAGACGGTCCCTACGAGCGGCAAGATCCTTTCCGGTGGTGTGGATTCCAACGCCCTTCATAAACCGAAGCGCTTTTTTGGTGCGGCGCGTAACATTGAACATGGCGGGAGCCTTACCATCGTTGCGACTGCATTGATCGAAACCGGATCGAGAATGGATGAGGTTATCTTTGAAGAGTTTAAGGGAACCGGTAACATGGAGATCAATCTTGACCGACGAATGTCCGACCGTCGACTTTTCCCTGCCATCAACATCAAAAAATCGGGAACAAGGAAAGAGGAGCTGCTCTTAACCGATGAGGAACTCAACAAAATGTGGGTTCTGCGCAAGGTTATCAATCCCATGGATGATATAGAGACTACCGAGTTGATGATTGACAGAATGCGGAAAACGAAGAATAATGAGGCCTTCCTGAAGTCTATGAATACCACTTCAGGAGAGATGTAGAAGATTTGATATGCGGTTTCCTGCCGGGAAGAGCTTCTTTCAGCAGGGAATATCGATATATTACTGGAGGCAAAACCATGAAAGAGGGAATCCATCCCAAATACGAGATGACCAAGATCACATGCGCCTGCGGCAATGTGATTGAAACCCGTTCGACGGTGAAGGATATGGAGGTTGAAATTTGTTCGGCCTGTCATCCTTTCTTTACCGGTAAGCAGAAGCTGGTTGATACAGCAGGCCGTGTCGAACGGTTTAAGAAGAAATACGGAATCAAAGACTGATTGTGTTAGCGGTCATCGCTTAAAGGCGTTCTGCCGATATGGGTGGAACGCTTTTTTTATCTACTGTCCGGAATCGTGGTGATTCCTTTACCTCTAAGCCCATGCATAAGAAGGAAGATAGTCAATCATCCACCGTAAAGCCGTGGGAATGCACCTGACCCACAGCTCCCTCCCACTCCGATTCATGGGCTGGTTCCGTAAGAAAAACCTCCGCCTGGTATACAGACTCCTCAACTCGGATGCTATCCGCTTCCC
>NZ_KB899432.1 GCF_000378205.1 Sediminispirochaeta bajacaliforniensis DSM 16054
CTTTCGAAGCCGTCGGCTACAAGGTCTTCGTGGATGTTCATGTCTGAGGTGAGGGAGGCTGAGGATGCGAGGCATTGGTGGGCAAGGCGGCGGATACGGTCTGAGACGGTGGAGCAGGAGACGTTAAGGATACGAGAGAGGTCTCTGATGCCGGAGCTGGTGACGAGGTGAGCGAGGATGGTTTTGTAGGAAAGGTGGAAATGGGTCCAGTAGTCGATGCTGAAGGTGCGGGTGGAGAAGGAGAGGCGGCAGGTTTTGCATTTGAACTTTTGGATGCGGGGGGAGGTTTTGGTGGAGTAGGAGCCTGCTCTAAAGAACCAGTGGCCTTTTGGAGAGAAGTGGTTGAGGCAATGGGGATTGGGGCAGAAGGGGGGATGGAACATGGAAACACTCCTTTTTCGTAGCGTTCTTACTATAAGTAACTACGAGAAAAGGAGATTTTATTCATTTTTCACCACGATTCCGGACAGTAGTTACTGTTTACGGCCAGTAAGGATTGCCACATAACGATCTCCCGGAAGCGGCTCCTCTTTATGCCGCTTCAACATGGCAATCAAACCCGCAGTAGACGCAGGAAGGACATTTAGCCCCTCTTTCTCCCGGATGATCCTTGCAAAGGCAACCATCTCCTTATCGGTGGCATCCATAGCCCAGCCTCTGGAGTTGTAAATCGACGAAAGTGCCTGATCTCCGTCGATAGAGTGCCAGTTTATCAGTGGTTCATTAACCGCCGACTCGTGTATCGAATCGGGAGCAAGATCGGAACATTCCGAAAAACCGCTTTTAAAGGCTTTGATGATCGGATTTTTTTTGGTTGCAGACCCTGCGATCAATTTCGGCATTCTACTTGTTTTTCCTCTTCTGTATAGACTGATAAAACCGCGTTGTATTCCCGCCAGGGTTGATCCATTTGAAACGGGGATTGCAACGGCAGCGGGAGCATCACGAAGTTCGTCGTACAATTCATAGGCGATCTGGCCATAGGCTTCCATCTGTAGCACTGAGTTTGTATCTCCCGGGTTTGCATCGTAGATGTCCTTTTCCGTAGCGTATTCCCGACATCGCTCTACAGCATCTTCGTAGTCTCCCGGCGTTCGGATGATTTCCACGCCGTACCCCTGCATCTCGCTGATTCTACGGGTTTTATAGCTCTGAGGAATAAATGCCGTACAGGAAAGTCCCGCGAGCCGGGCGGCAAAGGCCATGGCTCCTCCGTAATTTCCGCAAGTTGCTATGGCGATACCGCTATAACCTCGACGCATCGCATCGCGAACATGGGCGAAGGCAATCCGGTCCTTTTGGGTTCCCGATGGATTTCCTCCCTCGAATTTTAGATAGAGCTGCCTGAGACCGAATTCCCGTTCGATGTTTCTCGCCCGAAGCAGAAGGGTATCTCCGACTTCTGAATCGATGATATCTTCAAAAGCCGATATGCGTTCCTGAATGGGACGGTCATGATCTGAGGCGATAGCCGCTGCATCGTAGATGGCTTCCTGAATCTCCGGGAAGGCGTTCGATGCGTCTGCAAGGAGATCAAAGGTTTGATACTCCGATAGATTTTCCATGGGGCCGATTATATGGACTTTCTTCAATTTTGGCGAGATGATCATGTTTGTACTTTGTTGTTTTTCTGCATTACTATTATCTGTAAGCTAAATGATTTCTTTGGAGGAGGTCCCATATGGCGCCGAAGATCATCTATATTACCGGATTTCGACAACATGCGGGAAAAACGGTAACCAGTCTTGGCCTTATTCATCTTCTTAAGCGATGCTATCCACCGGAGAAGATAGGATATATCAAGCCTGTGGGACAGGAGCTTGTCGAACTTTCGTCCGGGCTTACCGTTGATAAGGATGTGAAGATTGTGACGGCGTTTACCGGGATTGATGATACCGAGACGGAATTTGCTTCTCCTGTTCAGCTTCGTTCCGGCTTTACGAAGGCCTATATCGCTAATCCCGATCGCGAGATGGTCACGATGGAACTTCGCGAGGATATTATGAAAGCGATGGCCCATTTTGCCTCAATGGATGTCATTGTAGCCGAAGGAACGGGGCATCCCGGGGTTGGCGGCATCATAGGCCTTTCGAATGCGGAAGTCGGAAAGCTGCTTGGAGCGGATGTGGTCTTCCTTTCCGGGGGAGGGATCGGCAAGGCTCTGGATATGCTGGAGGTCGATCTCTCGTACTTTATGCATAAAGGGTGCAATGTTCGAGGCATTATTTTTAATAAAATATTACCGGACAAGATTGATCAATCTCGCCGTTATCTCACTGAAGAGCTTCTGCGTAGGGCCTACCCGGGTTTCCCGGAACCTCTTCGAATCCTTGGTTTTCTTCCTGTGATGTCGGATTTGCCAAACCCTTCAATGGACCTTATCAGGCGGAAGTTTAAGGACGCAGAGGTCGTGGGGAATTTTGAAGAAAAAAGTTGGCACAGGCCCTGTCGAAGCGTCCGGATTATTAGTCTGCGTACCGAATACCTCGATCTCGCTCGCTATATCGGTTCCGGAGATCTCATCATTATAGGATCTGGCTCTACCGAAAGACTCCGAAAGGTCTTGGAACACAACGCGAAGCTTACCGATCCTGTCGGCGGGATCATCATAACCTGTAAGGATGATGCGACTCTTGATCCCGAGATCCACCGTATGCTTGAAGAGGCTGATATCCCAACACTTCTTATTGACCTTGATACTGCCGGAACCGAACAGCAGGTGATGCAAGTCTTTGAGAATACGAAGCTGCAACTGTACGATAATGATAAGTATCAGAAAATATGTTCTCTTTTCGAAGAATATTTCGACTTTGAAAAATTTCGGGAGTTGTTTCTCCCCTGAGGGGATAGAGCATGAATCTGCTTTCCCTTGCTTCCTATACTGGATTTCTTGTTTCTATGGTGGCGGGGATTGATGGGCTTCGGCGAAACTCCAGAACGATGAAGGGAGTTCTTTTTTTTCTTTTTTCGCTTTCGGTTGGGATATGGTGTTTGGGGTATGCTTTTTTATATGCGGCCGACAACGAAACCGTCGCCTGGTTCTGGTATCGTCTGACCGCGCCTGGCTGGTGTTTTCTCCCTGCGCTGGTCTTTCATTTTGTCATGATACTTACCGAAACAAAAGACCTGAGAAAAGGTGTTACATCGTTTTTGTATCTGATTGCCCTGGTTTTTTCATGGAAGGCACTCACCGGCGTGCTTATGGCAAAAGAGTTTCTATTTCGTCCAGATGCTTTTGCCACTATTGAGGTCCATGCGGTAGAGTCCCCCTGGTACCGGGCATATCTTGTTTACCAGATTGGATCATTATCGGCAGGCTTCTTTCTTCTTATCAAATGGCGTATGCGGACTAATGTGCTACGCTTTAAGAAACAGGCCAATTTAATTATTGGTTTTTTTCTTGTTACGCTTCTGTTTTTGAATGCCTTTAGTTTTCTTCCTTCTTTTTTTTCTTCTCCTTGGCCGAATATCGCACCGGCCGTTTTAGTCCTTATCATGATCGGTACATGGTATGCAATCACCCGCTACCGTATGCTCGATGTTACTCCTGAGCTTGCTGCCGGTTATATTCTGTCTAAAATGCTTGATGGAGTTTTGTTGGTGGATGCTGCCGGTACTATCCGTGATGCCAATAACCGTATCATTGAAATGCTTGGAATCCGTCGGAGAGCACTTATCGGGCAGAGGCTCATTCGTCTTTTCCCTGCAACGGATTCTTTTGATCCCATGACCGAATTTGATATCGATAAACTTGATTCAACTGCAACCCTGGAACGCGAGGTTTTATGCGGTTTTTCTCCGGAAGATGCAATACCGGTACTGGCTGCCTTTTCTCTGCTTCTTGATTCTGCCGGTGAAGTCGGAGGAGCCGTAGTTGTTGTTCACGACCTTCGGTTTCGTCGGGAACTGGAGACGGCTAAAATAGAGGCGGAGAAGGCCGATCGGGCAAAGGCGCGTTTTCTTGCTCATATGAGTCACGACATCAAAACTCCGCTGAACAGCATTATCGGATATGCACAGCTTTTGGTTTCCGATGATGAACTCTCTTCCCGTAATCGGCGTTTGAGTATCAGTATTTGTGAAAGTGGTAATCACCTGCTCGAGCTCCTTAGCGACATTCTTGATGCTACACAGATGGAAGCGGGAAGGATGGTCATAGAGCGAAAGGGTTTTCCCTTTAGGAACCTTCTGAGAGAGATAGCAATAGGCTACCGCCTTACGGCAAAAAGGCATGGTCTTGATTTTCGGGTTTGCCTCGGATCAAATCTTCCTATGTTTTTGCTTGGTGATAAAAAGAGGATTTTACAGATATTAAACAATATTCTTTCGAATGCCGTGAAATATACCCCTGTGGGAGGGCGGGTGGAATGCAAGGTGGAAACCTCCTTCGATGAAACAACTTCCATCCGAGTCCTCCGCATCATCGTGAGCGATACGGGGCCGGGTATTTCCGAAGAATTACAGAAAAGTATATTTGAGCCTTTTGCCCGGGGAGCGGAATATGCCGGTAGGGTTGAAGGGCAGGGACTTGGACTGACCATCAGTCGTGAGCTTACCAGAATGATGGGGGGAATCCTTGAATATCGGGATGCCGAGATTGGGGGAAGCTCCTTCATCTTTACAATTCCTGTTGAAATCTGTGATGAAAAAAACGATGCTCAATGGTGTGAGGAGGCTTTTGTGCATAGCACCGAAAAATATCGTATGGGAATTGACTCTCGTGTTCCCATCATAGACCTTTTGCCTTCGGAGATTCCTGCTGTCTCTGTTCTTGGGCAGATGCGTTCTCTTATCGGTGATGGAGATATCGGTGCCTTTATTGAGTTTGTCGACGGACATGGAAAAAGTCGTTTCCCTGAATTTTTCAACTACTTTCGTACTTTGGCGGAAGGTTTCCAAATTCACCGTATTCAGGATGAGCTTGAAATCTTTATGTCTTCGGAGAGAGCGCGATGAATGATGACATTATCAATGTTTTAATTATCGATGATACTCCGATTAACCTTGCCCTGCTATACGATGTGCTGGAGGTTAATGGCTGCAAGGTCTTTGTCGCTCAGGACGGACGAAAGGGGGCCGAACTTGCAAAGAATCGACAACCGGACATTGTTCTTCTTGATGTCATGATGCCCGATTTTGACGGCTTTGAAACCTGCCGACTTTTACAAAGCGATGAACACACCAAGGATATTCCCGTGATTTTTCTTTCTGCGCTTTCCGATATGGAAAGCACATTAAAAGGGTTTCGTGCTGGGGCCGTTGATTATGTAACCAAACCACTCAGGCAGGAAGAGGTCCTTGCACGGATACAGGTACAAGTTGAATTGAAGCGGAGTCGTGAGCGTATTCGTGAACTGGAACGAAAGAATACCGTTCTTGCGATGGCGGTCACAACGGCCCATGAAATAACACAGCCCCTGACTATTTTGAAAGGCGCTCTTGATTTACTTTCCATGGAAATCGAGGTCCATGATATATCGAGAGCCATGGAATATGTCGGTCGCTGCCGGATGGCTGCGGCCCGTATAGAACGGCTTATGGAGAAGTATCGATCCGATGTAGGTGTCGGTATCGGAGAATATGGGGGCGGAAGTTCGATGGTCCTTTTCCCGGAAAAGTCGGATTAGCGTTTGAATGGTTGCTGAGTGCGATGGCTTGCTTGACACTGCCGGAGCAAGATTCTACTATTTTCCAGTCCCCATCTGGGGATGACAAGGGGTTTATACATGAAGAAGCTGTATGAGTATCTCGATGAGAAAAATATGCTCTTTACCGATTCATCGGTGAAGGATGACATTTTGGAAACAATGGTTGATGTCTGTTTCTCCGCGGGGAAGGTGAAGGACCTTGAGGAGTTCAAGACTGCCATCTTTGAACGAGAAGCGATCATGAGTACAGGGATCGGTCTTGGAATAGCGGTCCCTCATGCAAAAATTGGGTGTGTTGAAGATTTTTTTATTACCGTCGCCATTCTTGGAGAAGAGGTGGACTGGGGTGCCATCGATGATAAACCTGTCTCCATTGTCTTCCTTATTGGCGGACCGGAAAATCAGCAAACCGAGTATCTTGGGATTCTTTCGAAAATTGTTTTATTTACGAAGAGTGAAACAAGAAGAAAGGCCTTATCCTCGGCTACGACACCGGAAGAGGTTATCAAAATCTTTCGTCCTCTTAACTGACGGGTATTGTTTGTTATGGAATTGAACGTATTTCTCTATCTGTCGGCAATATTTCTTGCCGCCTTCGTCATGAAAGGAGTTACAGGGAAGCTGAAAATTCCCGAAGTAACAGGATACGTATTGGTCGGCGTCATGCTCGGTGTGTCGGTCTTACGGCTCCTCTCTTCCTCGGTCCTTGACCACCTCTCGTCGGTTTCCACCATTGCTCTTGGCATTATTGCCTTTATCATCGGTGTGGAGCTTCGGATTGACGTGATCAAGAAACTTGGAAAGACGATCCTTTTTATTGTTTTGTTTGAGTGTCTGACCGCCTTTGCCTTTGTTTACATCGGCATTATGCTGCTTTTCCCTGGGAACCCCGAGACGGCGCTTTTGTTGGGGGCTGTTGCCTCTGCCACGGCCCCGGCCGCCACGGTTGCCGTTATTAAGCAGTATGGTGCCCGCGGGCCGCTTACCAGTACCATTATGGCGGTGGTCGGTATTGATGACGCGATGGCGCTTATTATCTATGTTATCGCGTCCGCTTTTGTTAAGGCGTCTATCATTGGTGGACAGGTCCACGTATCGAAGATCATCCTTTCGACTCTCGTCTCAATCGGAGAATCTTTGGCCCTTGGCGTCTTCGCGGCTTTTCTGTTCGGTATTATATTGAAAAAGAGTAGAAGCACCGATTGGATCAGACTGTTACTTGCTGCTACGATTCTGGGGCTCCTGGGCCTAAGTGAACTACTGGGCTGTTCCGAGTTGCTGGCGGTTATGGTATTTGGTGCCATGATGATAAATCGTTTCCCGGTGCTTGGAAAAAAGAGTGGTTCAATCATCGATGACTTAAGCCCTTACTTCCTTGCCGCTTTTTTTATCCTTGGAGGAGCTCATCTCGATCTCCGTTCGATCAGCAAGATTGGCGTCATGGGATTAGCCTATTTCGGACTGCGGAGCAGCGGTAAAATCGGGGGTGCTTCGCTGGGAGCGATACTTGGCAAAGCGCCGAAGAATGTTCGTAACAATATCGGTCTGGCGCTACTCCCTCAGGTGGGGGTAGCCCTTGCCCTTGCCTTGTCGATTAATAAAGAGTTCACCAAGCCTGAATATGGTTCGGCCGGTGCTGGGATGGCTAGTGCCATCATTAATATATTGCTTTTTACCACGGTGATAACCGAAGTGGTTGGGCCGTTGCTGACGCGTTTCGCCTTGCGAAGGTCCGGGGAAGCGAAGGGTTCTTCAGAGCACGCTCCCCAAGGAGGATGAAATGTACTATATGATTCTTGAGGTAGCCGATCCCGATTTGAAAGAGGATGTTTTTCTTGCTCTTCAGAGTATCGGGATCACTCATGCTTCCACTTTTGACGGACAGGATATTTCCGGAGCACTTTCCGATGAACTGAATCTTTTTTCGGGCTTTTTTCGCGGAGATAAGATCGAACGCGGAGAGCTGATGGTGATTACAGCCCAGGTTCGAACGAGGGAGCAGGTTCGGGACTTGCTTACCAACCTCCGGGAAGCGGAAATTGACATCGATCGTCAGGATATCATTAATCTGACACTTGTTCCCGCAGTCATGACTTTCTCAAGCCATCATGGCTTCTTCGAGGAAGGAGATAGCTGATGAAGGATATCGACGGGTTCCTTGCCGAGAAGGGGCTGCTTCCCGAGAGCGTTTCTTTCGAAGAAGGGGTTGCGGGATTCCTCACTGAAATGGAAAGAGGGCTTCATGGCGACTCCTCGAGCCTTGCCATGATTCCCGCCTGGGTTGCCGCCGAGGGTGAGGTACCGAAGGAGAAGCCCGTAATCGTCCTTGATGCAGGTGGAACAAATTTTCGTTCGGCTACGTTTCATTTCAATAGCGATGGAGAGCCGGTGATGGAGCATTTCTCGAAGAGTGCGATGCCTGGAACCGGGGGACCTGTCGGACGGGAATCCTTTTTCGAGCAGATTGCCGAGAAAATGGAGGCTTCCGTAGCCGATGCCGATACCATCGGATTTTGTTTCTCCTATCCCACGGAAATTCTGCCCAATAGAGACGGGCGTCTCATTCGTTTCACCAAGGAAGTTGAAGCGCCGGAGGTAGAGGGTGCTCTCATCGGAGAGTCCCTTAACCGGGCGTTGCTGAAGCGGTACGGTTCTTCGCCGAAGCAGATTACGGTCCTTAACGATACCGTTGCAACAATGCTTGCGGGGAAGGCCAGAAGCGGAGAAGGGCGTTACTCAGGGTATATCGGTTTTATCTTCGGGACGGGAACCAATTGTTCCTATCTTGAGAGGACCGATGCTATCGGAACCCTCAAGGCGCCTGCTACCGGGGCCTATATGGCCATCAACATGGAGACCGGAGGATACGCCGGTTTCCTCGGAGGCGAGATCGATCGTGATTTTTTTGCCTCCACCGATAAACCTGATTTATTTCATTTTGAAAAAATGATATCCGGAGCCTATTTGGGCCCTCTTTGCCTTGCCGCTGCGGTGCGTGCTTCGAGGGAGGGGTTTTTTTCCGCTTCCCTTGCGGATTTTTTTCAGGCAAAGCAATCAATGACTACGATGGAGATGGATCGTTACCTTCACGAACCACGGGATCGTGAGCATCCTTTTTATCAGAAGGCCTCAAACGATGAAGACCGGAAGAATCTTTTCCTTTTGTTTGATTCCATTGTTGCCAGGGCCGCGAAGCTTGCCGCCATCAGTTTGGCTGCGGTTGTGTTGAAAACCGGAGAAGGGAAAGATCCAACTGTTCCTGTCGCCATTGTTGCCGACGGAACCACCTTTTATAAGACCTGGGCCCTTGCCGAACGAACCCGGTGTTATCTTTTTCGTGAATTGACCGAAAAGCATGGCCGTTATGTACGATTTCTTTCTGTCGATAATGCACCGGTGATAGGTGCCGCCGTTGCTGGTTTGCTTAATTAGAGAATACGGTAAAAAAATACTGGTAAATTATTGAAAATGTAAAAAAGTTTGTGTTTTTTTGATGTAAAATTCTTTTTTCTTATTTTTTTGTTGCCATTTGTCTCATTTTGTTGCATAATTGACACTACATAACCCAAAGCAGGTGTATAGCGACCAATTGATTTGTTCTCCCATTGTGGAGAATCAAAAGGAGGCACTATGGCGAAAAAGCTTGATCCGACTATTATGCAAGATTGGGAGATTGCCGCAGAAGCTGAAAAAAGTATGAAACCTATTCAGCAGCTGGCTGACGAATTTGGGGTCTTAACCGAAGAGCTTCTTCCCTACGGCCATTATCTGGGAAAACTTGATTACCGAAAGATTCTTTCTCGTCTGGCCGATAGGCCGAATGGGAAGTATGTCGATGTTACCGCTATAACTCCGACACCCCTTGGGGAGGGGAAAACCACAACGACCATGGGCCTTGTCGAAGGGCTTGGCCTTCTCGGAAAAAAAGTTTCGGGAGCAATCAGACAGCCTTCCGGCGGACCCACCTTTAATATCAAGGGGTCGGCCGCCGGTGGCGGTTTAAGCCTTTGTGTGCCGATGACGGATTTCAGTCTCGGCCTTACCGGGGATATCGATACCATCACGAATGCACACAATCTTGCTATGGTGGCAATGACGGCCAGAATGCAGCATGAGTTTAATTATGGTGATGATGTTTTAGAAAGAAAGAACCTAAAGCGACTTAATATCGATCCCTATAATCCCGCAATTGGATGGGCCATCGATTTTTCCGCCCAGGCGCTCAGGGAGATCATCATTGGAATTGGTGGCAAGATGGACGGCTTTATGATGAAAAGCGGTTTTCAAATTACCGTCTCTTCGGAACTGATGGCGATTCTTGCCGTTGCCAAGGATTTAAAGGATCTTCGAAGTCGTATCGCCCGGATGCAGATTGCTTGGGACCGAAAAGGCAACCCTGTTACTGCCGCGGACCTCGAAGTGGACGGTGCCATGACGGCCATCATGGTGAAGGCGATGGATCCGACCCTTATGCAAACTATTGAAGGGCAGCCTGTACTTGTTCATGCCGGCCCCTTTGCCAACATTGCCATTGGGCAGTCCTCCATTATTGCGGATCGTATCGGCTTGAAACTTTCGGAATACCATGTAACCGAGAGCGGATTCGGTGCTGATATTGGGTTTGAGAAATTCTGGAACCTCAAGTGTCGCTACAGTGGTTTCGTACCCGATGCCGCCGTTATCGTTGCCACGGTCAGGGCCCTAAAGATGCATGGCGGAGGCCCCAGGGTTACACCCGGAAAGCCCCTTGATGAGGCCTACACCAGCGAAAATGTTGCGCTTGTTGAGAAGGGATGTGAGAATCTTATTGCTCATATTGAGAATGTCAAGAAAAGTGGAATCACGCCGGTGGTCTGCATCAACCATTTTTATATGGATAGTGAAAAGGAGATTGCTGCGGTTAGGAAAGCGGCCGAAGAAGCTGGTGCCAGAGTTGCTCTTTCCAGGCATTGGGAATTAGGGGGCGAAGGGGCCAAAGATCTTGCCGGTGCGGTTGTCGAGGCTTGCGAAGAGAAGAGCGATTTCCGGTTCCTGTATGAAACCTCTATGCCTCAAAAGCAGCGGATAGAACTCATTGCCCGAGAAATCTACGGTGCAGAGGCTGTCTCCTATACGCCGGAAGCGGATGCGAAGCTTCGTCGGATTCAGGAAGATACCAAACTCGCTTCCATGGGAACCTGTATGGTGAAGACCCAGCTTAGTCTCTCTCACGATCCGGAACTGAAAGGCCGGCCAAAGGGGTGGACCCTTCCCGTTACGGATGTTCTTGTCTATCAGGGAGCCGAACTTATCGTTCCCGTTGCGGGCGGAATAAAGCTCTTACCGGGTACAGCATCGGACCCGGCCTTTCGCCGGATAGATGTAGATACCGAGACCGGCAAGGTTACCGGACTGTTCTGATCGTTTTGCGGGGGGAAAGCACTAATAACTGCTTTCTTCCCGCTTTTTCTTTCTCTTATTTGTTTACAGTACTAAATAATTGACCTGCGTATGTTATTCCTATATACTGCTCTCTAAGGAGCAAATATGATTAAATTCCCCAAGAAACAGAGTGATCTTGCTGAAAAAATAGATAATGGAGCAGGTTTTACCAAATGGAGAGACTGGCGATGGCAGTTGAAACATTCAATACGAAATATATCAAGTTTTGAGACCCTTACCGGAATACAATTCGATAAAGATAAACGGCAAGAACTCGAGGCAACGGTGTCCCAATTTCCCCTTTCTATTACTCCCTATTACCTCAGTCTGATTGAAAAGGATGATTACCAAAACGATCCCATTTTCCTTCAATCCTTTGCCGATCCCAGGGAGTTGGTGGTCCAGAAGTGGGAGCGGGAAGACCCTCTTCATGAAGATAAGGACAGTCCTGTGGAGGGGCTGACCCACCGTTATCCCGATCGTGTTCTTTTCCATGTTAGTAATGTATGCTCTATGTATTGTCGTCACTGTACCCGAAAACGAAAAGTAGGAGATGTCGATTCCATTCCAAACAAAAAGCAGATCATGAAGGGTATTGATTACATTCGAAATACTCCATCGGTCCGTGATGTCCTGCTTTCCGGTGGCGATCCCCTTATGCTTGACGACGACTATCTCGATTGGATTCTGACCGAACTGCGCAGAATCGAGCATGTTGAGATTGTTAGAATTGGGAGCCGCATGCCTGTAGTTTTACCCTATCGTGTCACCGATGATCTGGTCTCGATGCTCAGAAAGCATCATCCGATTTGGCTCAATACCCATTTTAATCATCCTAGAGAGCTGACACATGCAAGTCGAACCGCTCTCGCAAAGCTTGCCGACGCAGGAATTCCCCTGGGCAACCAATCGGTACTGCTTGCCGGGGTAAACGATTGTCCCAGACTCATGAAAACCCTTGTGCAAAAGCTTGTCTATTCCAGAGTCAGGCCCTACTATCTGTATCAGTGCGATCTCTCCGAAGGCCTTACCCATTTTCGTACACCGGTGGGAAAGGGGATTGAAATTCTCGAAAGTCTGATCGGACATACCTCCGGTTTTTCCGTTCCCACCTATGTGATTGATGCCCCGGGAGGCGGGGGAAAGATCCCGATCATGCCGAACTATCTTTTGAGCTGGTCTCCCAACAAGGTCGTGCTTCGTAATTATGAGGGGGTTATTACTACCTATCGTGAGCCCGAGCAATATCACAACCCAGGCTGTGACGGTACGTGTGAAGAGTGCACCCTTCAATTGAAATTTGCCGATGCCGAAGAGCGAAACGCCATCGGTATCGAAAAACTCCTTTCTGAATGGGATGAGACCTATTCTCTTACTCCCGAAGACAATGAAAGGATCGGCCGACGCAATGAATGATGTTATTCAGCAGCTTGAAGGGGCTCTGATCCAACACGGCCCCGACGGAGATCGTATCTATCTTATGGCCTTGGCTGACGAGGCCTCCGCCACGATAGCCATGCAGAAGGACGAGCGGCTGATAGCTTCGCTTTTGATTCTCTATCATAAACGTGGTTATTCAAAGATTTTTGCCAAGGTTCCCATGAAACGGATTGTCCCCTTCCTTCTGGCCGGCTTCTGCATTGAGTCAACCGTTCCGCGGCTTTTTCGCGGTCAGGACGATGTCGCCTTTCTTGCCTACTATGGTGACGAGGGGAAGGAGAGAGGTGTGTCGCAGCGTAGGCAGGTTGATAGAGAGGAAATGCGATCCTTCCAAAGCCTGCTTGCACAGGTGGAACAGGTATCATTCCCTCCTCTCGCTGGACGATATCGATGGTTTCATTGTGTTCCCGATGATATTCCGGAAATGGCGAAACTGTACGGTCGGGTCTTTGACCGTTACCCGTTTCCAATTGATAGCCCCGCATATCTGAAGAAAACAATGGAAAGCCATGTCGAGTATTTGGGTATTAGAGATAGAGAAGACAGGAGACTGATCGCTCTTGCCTCGGTCGAATACCACGCTTTTTCCCGTTGTGTGGAAATGACTGATTTCGCAGTACTCCCCGAAGCCAGGGGGTCAGGCCTTGCTCTTTTTCTCCTCGGTCGCATGGAACAGGAAACAGTGGAAAAAAAGATACCGGTAGCTTACACCATCGCCAGGCTGAAGAGTCTCGGCATGAATGCAACTTTCCTCAAAGGGGGCTACCACTATGCCGGGACTCTACCCAATAATACCTTCATCGGCGGCGGACTGGAAAGCATGAATGTCTATTATAAGGTTCTCCTGCCCGTTTGCCGATGACGCTCTTTCCCGCTTACTCTTTTTTCCCTTTTGTCGATATGCCGAGAGGAATGTAGAGTGGGCAGAAGGCGAAGATAGCGGTAGCAAGGAATATCACCCCGAGGACTCCAATAATTACGGCTAATGGGCCGTTAATCTGTCCCGTGAAGAGCAAAATCGCCGCAATAATCGCAAGAGCGATCCGTATGAGCCGGTCACTGGTTCCTATATTCTGTTTCATCTGTGTTATCCTCCTATATAATTAAAATAATATATTTATGAAATAAGGGCAATTTTTCTTCATACTCGTTTTCTGTTGCGCTTTTCTCCGTTGAATCAGCCCCGGCTTCACGCTACAATGTGTCGTATCCTGTTAAGGAGGATATATGGCTGAAAAAAGCGGTTTCGACGGCAATGCCGTTGTTTATTGCGAAGGCTTTTTTAATACCCCTTATGGCAAAACGGCCCATGGTTTGGTTCGTTTTACCAAACGCTACAAGGTAGTCGCTCTCCTTGATAGCCGCTATGCCGGAAGTGATGCCGGCTTGATACTCGATCGGAAGGCAAACGGCATTCCAATCTATGAAAGTCTTTCCCATGCACGGGAAGCGGCCGAAAAAAGCGGAACCCCCCTCACCCATTTTGTGATTGGCCTCGCTCCCGATGGGGGTGTCCTTTCCGAGAATGCAAGAGCAGCAGTGCTTGAGGCTGTCTCGGCCGGGCTCTGTGTTGATTCCGGACTCCACAGCTTTTTGTCGGATGATCCCGAAATCGCGTCTCTTGCGAGGAAAAACGGGGTTACGCTCCGGGATATTCGAAAGACCCCCGAACGGAAATACCTGCATCCCTTTACCGGTCGTATATCCGAGGTTGAGAGCTATCGGATTGCTTTGCTGGGAACGGACTCCGCGGTGGGAAAGCGAACCACGGCATGGAAGTTGAAAGATGCCTTGGATGCTGCCGATATCGATACCGCCTTCATAGGAACCGGCCAAACGGCTTGGCTCCAGGGGGCCCGCTATTCACTCATTATGGATAGTCTTATCAATGATTTTGTTGCCGGAGAAATCGAACATGCCATTCTTTCTGCCTGGGATGCCGAACATCCCAGGGCCATGGTGATCGAAGGGCAGGGGAGTTTGATGAATCCGATTTATCCCGGTGGTTTTGAAATCCTTGCCGCAGGTAGACCCCAGGCCGTGGTGCTGCAGCATGCTCCCGCCCGCAAGGAGTATGATGGGCTGCCCGGTTACCCCTTGCATTCCCTTGAAACCCAAATTCAGGCGATCGAAATGCTTTCGGGGTGTCCCGTTGTGGCCATCACCATCAACCATGAGGGGCTTGAACCGGAGGCGGTTCCCTCTATATGCGAAGAGATCGCCGCGGCCACGGGATTGCCGACGGCCGATCCCCTGCTGCAAAAGCTCGATGCCTTGGTTGACCTTTTTAAGGGCCGGATCGCATGAAAATTCTTCGCTGTGAGGTGTGGCCGGTGACCCTTAAACTTCGGGCCCCTTTTACCATTGCCTACAGCACCCTTGATGAGACGGTGAATGTCTTTTTTCGCATTGTAACCGATACGGGGCTTACCGGTTGCGGGGTCGCGGCTCCCGATGAAATGGTAACGGGCGAAAACGAAACGACGATTTTGCCGGCCCTTCGTGAAACGGCAGAGCCGCTGCTGCGTGGCAGCGATCCTCTAAAGATGGGAATGCTTATCGAAAAGCTTGGAAAGGCCTTACCCAAGGAGCCGACGGCCCGGGCGGCCGTAGACATGGCCCTCTTCGATCTGCTTGGTAAAAAAGCCCATCTTCCCCTCTTTCAGCTACTGGGCGCTTGCCGCAGCAGCATAAAAACCAGCGTCACCGTTGGTATCATGCCCCTCGAAGAGACCCTAGAAGAAACTCGTCGCTGGATCGCCAAGGGCTTTTCCGCGATTAAACTGAAGGGAGGGCTTAATCTGGAAGAGGACATTCGCAAGGTGCGCCGCCTGCGGGAGCTTCTGGGGCCGGGAGTCGGCCTGCGCTTTGATGCGAATCAAGGTTATAGCGTTGAAGAGGCCCAGCGTTTTATTGAAGAAACCGCCTCAGCAAAACTGGAGGCGATCGAACAGCCGACGCCGGCAGCATCTCCTGCGCTTCTCGGAGATGTTCGTGCCGGTGGTCGCGGGGTTGTTCCGGTTATGGCCGATGAAAGCTTGCTGAAACTTTCCGATGCTTTTCATCTTGCCCGTAAAAAGCTGGTGGATATGCTTAACATCAAGCTCATGAAAACAGGGGGTATTCGCCCTGCCGAGCGCATTGCCGCTATCGCCCGGGCAGCCGGACAGGAGATCATGGTCGGCTGCATGGATGAGGCAGGCCTCGGTGTGGCTGCCGGCCTCCATTTCGCTCTTGCCCAGCCCGATGTTCGCTACGCCGATCTGGATGGCTGTTTCGACTTCACCAACGATACCACGGCTGCGGCGGTGCGGGTGAAAAATGGACTTCTCTCTCCCACCGGAGAACCCGGCCTTGGCTTTGAGGTATCGATGTGAAAAAGCTTCGCTCCAATGTTCTTGTCGTCCTCACCCTTATTTTGAGTGTTATAACTCTTTTTGTGGAACAGAGCAGCCTTGCTGTTGATTTTGCCTTTTATTCGAATATCCTTGATTTTATTGTTCTTTTCCTGCTTCTTTTCGAGGTGTATCGCGATTTTGCCGAGGCAAAGCTGAGATGGCTCTATTTTCGGCGAAACATCCTTTCCCTGCTCTTTGTTCTCGCTTTTGCCGTACTCTTTGTCTATAACAAGCTTATCTATGTCGGTCGGGCACCCGACGATCTCATGGGTCTAAGTCTCGGTGTTGTCATCGTGAGGAATATTTTTATTCTTTTAAAGACCTTCAGCAGAATCATGCGCCTGAATACCTTTGTAGAAAGCATCTCTGTTCATCCTGCCCAGACTATCCTGTTTAGCTTTCTGTTGGTGATCCTGACCGGAGCCCTTTATCTTATGGCTCCCTTCACTACCATCTCGCCGGGGGGGCTCGGTTTTCTTGATGCGCTTTTTACCTCTACCAGTGCTGTTTGTGTTACCGGATTGATTGTGGTGGACACCGCTACGGTTTTTACCTTCTGGGGACATCTTGGTATCCTGATTCTGATTCAGATCGGCGGCCTCTCGATCATGATCATCAGCTATTTTACCATCTTCCTTTTTCGTCGTCAGGTGAGCCTGGAAGAAAAGCTGTTGATCAGTTATATGCTCAGCGAAAAGGATATGACCAATCTTGCCAGAAATCTACGAACAATCATCTTTTCCAGCTTTTTTTTAGAGGCGGCCGGCGCCCTTTTGCTCTATTTCCCCATGAAGGGAGCAGCTGGTGGAGGTTCTGAGAGTGCCGTGTTTCTCGCAGTTTTTCATGCCGTATCCGCCTTCTGTAATGCGGGTTTCGCCCTCTTTTCCGACAGCCTCGAGCAATTTCGCGGCATGCTTTCGGTGAACCTTGTGGTGGCGGCGCTTATTATCATCGGCGGAATCAGTTTTGCGGTGATTAGCGATCTCCGACATTTTTTTTCTGTCCGTATCGTTGCGCTTTTTCGCAGACGGCGACCGGGAATAGGCTCTATTAGTTTGAATAGTAGGCTGGTTCTCGTGGGAACGGCCGTTCTTCTGCTTTCCGGTACCTACCTTGTTTATGGTCTGGAGCATACGGGAGCCCTTGCGCAGCTTCCTCTTGCGCAACAGTACCTCTCTGCTTTTTTTCAGTCGGTAACCCTGCGAACGGCCGGCTTTAATACCATCCCCTTTGATTCTCTGAAGAGCCCCACCCTTTTAGTTATGATCGTGTTTATGTTTATCGGGGCTGCTTCGGGAAGTACGGCCGGCGGTGTGAAAATAAACAATATTGCAATTGTGTGGGCTTATATTCGTTCGGTACTTCGCGGAGGGGGGCAGGCGACGATCATGCGTCGTTCCATCGAACCGGAGCAGGTCAACAGCGCCTTTCTTGTGCTCCTTTTTGGGGTTTCCGCTGTTTTCGGGGGGACTATCCTGCTTTCCGCCAGCGAACGTGCTCCGCTGGATCGGATTCTTTTCGAGGCGGTTTCTGCTTTTGGTACCGTCGGTCTTTCGACGGGAATCACCGCAGGGCTAAGCAGTATGGGGAAATGGGTGATCATTTCTTTGATGTTTATGGGGCGTCTCGGTCCCTTGACGATTCTTGCCGCCGTTTCCAGGCAGGGGAAACGGTCCCCGGTTGCCTATCCTACAGGTAATATTTCTACGTGATGTGTGACGAGAGGGAGGAAATATGGCACGAGAGCGTGTTTTTGCGGTAATCGGACTTGGTACCTTTGGTCGCCAGGTCTCTCTTGAACTTTCGGCTCGGGGAGGAAAGGTGATCGCCGTTGATAATCAGCCTAAACAGGTGGAGGCTGTGAAAGATGCGGTGACACAGGCCGTTTTGGTGGATGCCACCGACGAGGAGGGGCTCTCCGCTCTTAGCCTTGAAGAGGTGGATGTCGCCATCGTGGCAATAGGCGACGCCGTTGAATCGGGGATTCTTACCACCGCCATACTCAAACGCAGCGGGGTTCCCTATATTGTGGCCAGGGCCATCAGTGAGATTCACGCCCAGGTTCTTCGGCAGGTAGGTGCCGACGAGGTGATCAACCTTGAAGTCGATGAAGGAAGAAGGATTGCCCAGCGACTTATTGCCCCCCATGTTCTTGATCGAATCCCCATAAGCAGTTCCATCAGCTTTGCCGAGGTCTATGTCCCCCGCAGCTTCGTCAACAGTACCCTGGTTCGACTCGATCTTCGCAAACGCTTCTCCATCAACGTTATCGCCATAAAACGGACCACCCTTTCGGTGGATGAAGTAGGTAATCCCCTGAAAAATGAAGAGGTGATATTCCCGGACAGCGAAACGGTACTCCTCGAGCAGGATGTTTTGCTGGTAGTCGGAAAAAATGAGGATATAGAAGCGGTTAAAGATTATTAGGAGCTGATATGATCATTGTATCGAAGCGGAACATTCTTCTTCTTGGATTTTTAACGGTTTTGACCGTTCTTGTCCTCGGAGTAATCGGATATCGGTTTTTTCTCCACCCCGAGCTTGCTTCCCAGCTTGGTTTTAAACTGACGGCGGAGCGTTTTTTGTTTATTGCCGTGGTTGTGGCTACAATCCTTGCACTTTTTTACGGTGCCGCACTGATGCGAAGCCGCAACGTGAGTCGTGAAATCGAAAAGATGATCGAACATACCGGTTCCGATGATTACAAACCGGAAGTGAGCTTGAGAAAACTTGGGCGCCTGGGACGGCAGATCAGCCGTCTCTACACCAGGCTCAACGAACTCAACCGTAAACTTGTGCTCAGAATCGGAGCCCAGTCTTCTCTCATCGGTTTTCTTGTCGGCAATATGAACCAACCCATCCTTATCACGGATATTCTTGGCCGTATTCAGTACATCAGCAAAGGCTATGTGGAAAAAAAGAAGGCAAGCCGTTCCGAATTGCTAAGCGATTTTGTGGAGAATCTTTCTGCGGATATTGTGACCCAATCGATTTTGTCCAAGGCTGCAAACAGCCATGCGGCCGTCGATGTTTACCTTGAAAAGGAAAAAGAACAGATCACCGTTCATCCCGTCTATAATCGTGACGGGGATGTATCCTACCTTGTCTTTGATTTCAGCCATGAGCACTTCTTTTCCAGGGAAGCCCTCGTGCCCGAGACGCGGGATGCCGAGGGTGGACGACAACATCGGCCGAAAAAAGACTCTTTTTTCGGCGGGATTGGTGCTATCTTTAGACGCAATGGAAAGAAGGGCTAAGAAACAGCAATTGGAGATTTTTTTTCGTTGAATATCCTTCGCCTTTTCGTTAACCTTAGTGCTGTTTGAATTCATGAATGCCTGTCCGGTGGAGTGGGGTGGTGTTCCACCGGCGGACAGGCGCTCTTAAGCGAAACTATAACTGGGAGGACAATGGTGTCGTTACAGAAGAATGCTCTCAACGATCTGGGAAGAAAAATCTTTCTTGATCGATATGCATTGAAAGACGGATCGAAGAAATCACTGAAAGTGGGGGATATTGTTGTCGTCGTTAGCAATCCCCAAACCGGTCAGCGGGAGATCGGTTCCGTCACTGCAATGGAAAACGGCACCGTTATCGTCAAACTTGATACAGGCGAAGAGGTCGAGCGGAACCTTGAGCATGTAGATAAGCCTCTTGAAACGACCCCTGCTCAGATGATAAAGCGAGTGGCCTCCGGTATTGCCATGGAGGAGAGCGAAGAGAAGCGTGAAGAGTGGACGGAACGTTTTCGCTGGCTTCTCGAGGATTGGCGTTTTGTGCCCGGCGGACGTATCCTGACAGGAGCGGGAACCGATCAGAATCTTACCTATTACAACTGCTACGTTATTCCCAGCCCCGAAGACAGCCGGGGCGGGATCATCAAAACCCTGGGACACATGACCGAGATCATGAGCCGGGGCGGTGGGGTCGGTATCAATCTTACCTCGCTGCGGCCTCATCACGCTTATGTGAAAGGGGTAAACGGCCGTTCTTCCGGATCCGTAAGTTGGGGAGCCCTCTATAGCTTTGTTACAGGTCTGATCGAGCAGGGGGGCAGCCGTAGGGGGGCCTTGATGCTTATCCTCAATGTCTGGCATCCCGATATCCTCGAGTTTATTTCAAGTAAGCGGCAGATGGGGCAGATCACCAATGCGAATATCAGCGTCGGTATTACCGACGACTTTATGAAGGCCGTCAAAGAGGACCTTGATTGGGAACTGGTGTTTCCCGATACCAATTATCCCGGTTATGATAAGGAGTGGGACGGCGACTTCGTGGCCTGGAAGGCTGCGGGCAAGCCTGTTAATGTCTATCGTAAGGTGAAAGCTCGGGAGATTTGGAATTCCATTATCGAAAGCGCCTGGGCAAGCGCCGAGCCGGGAATCTTTTTCGTCGATCGCTACAATGCCATGAGCAATTCCGGTTATTACGCCAGGATCCAGTGTACCAATCCTTGTGGGGAGCAGGGACTGCCGAGTTGGGGGGTCTGCAATCTCGGGGCGGTCAATCTATCGCGCTTTGCAAAAGGTAACGATGTGGATTGGGATAACCTTGGCCGCACCGTTCGCTATGCCGTCCGTTTTCTTGATGATGTAATCGACAATACTCCCTATTTTTTTGAGGCAAACAAAGAGCAGCAGCTTTCGGAACGAAGGGTGGGGCTCGGCACAATGGGCCTTGCGGAATTGATGATCAAGCTGAAGATTCGCTATGGTAGTAAGGAATCCGAGGCTTTTCTTGATAAACTGTATCGCTTTATAGCTGTTGAGGCGTACCGTTCCAGCAGCGATACCGCCAAAGAGAAGGGAAGTTTCCCCAAGTTCGAGGTCGTACCATTTCTTGAAAGCGGCTTTATGAAAGGGATGCCTGAGGAAATTCGGAAAAAGATCACCGAGAATGGTATGAGAAATGTTACGCTTCTGACCCAGGCTCCTACCGGGACTACCGGAACAATGGTTGGAACTTCCACAGGAATCGAACCCTATTACTTTTGGGAATGGGAACGACGCGGAAGAATGGGGAGCAATATCGAGCGGGTTGGTGTCTATGACGAATGGCGGAAGGCCAATCCCGATGCGGAGCAGCTTCCCGACTATTTTGTTTCTGCCATGGATCTTTCTCCGGAAGAGCATGTCAGGGTCCAGGCCTCCATCCAGCGCTGGGTCGATTCAAGTATCAGTAAAACCTGTAACGTCCCCAACCAGTACACCGTAGAGCAGACAAAGCAGCTCTATGAACTAATGTATGATCTTGGCTGTAAGGGTGGCACCATCTATCGTGACGGCAGCAGAGACGAGCAGGTATTGAACCTGAAGAAAGAGGAAGAAAAGAAAGAAGGTCCGGTCGATGTGAAGCAGATCAAGCCGAGGGTCCGTCCTACGATGCTTCGCGGAGTCACCTATCGCAAACATACTCCCATCGGAACCGCGTACATTACCGTTAATGCCGACGGTGCCAGTATGGAAGAGCCCTTCGAGGTCTTTATCAACGTTGCAAAGGTGGGATCGGATGTTGCTGCCGATGCCGAAGGTCTGGGACGACTTATTAGTCTCATTCTGCGCATACCCAGCCCCCTGGGGCCGGTCGAGCGGGCAAAGGCAGTGATTGCTCAGTTACGGAGCATTGGCAGCGGCCGTCAGCGTGGTTTTGGAAAGAACCGGGTGATGAGCCTTCCCGATGCGGTGGCCCAGGCCCTGGAAGAACATATCGGTACGGTCTTCGGTGAAAGCAGCTATCCGGTACTGCCGGATGAGGAAGAAGAGGAGGCTGCAAAGCAGTTCGCCTTTTCCTTCGATGCACTTCATGCCGATATCTGTCCCGTCTGCGGAAATGCTACCTTTATGTTTATCGAGGGCTGCAAGAAGTGTCACAGCTGCGGCCATAGCGAGTGCTGAGCCCTTTGGGGAGCCATTGCCCATGGCTGCTTTTGATATGCATAAGCGAAAATGAAAAAGGCCGGCCGCAGTAAATGTCCTCGGCCGGCCCTGCCGTCTTTTATGCTTCTGTTATGTATGCTGTTGTCACTGATTTTCCTGCAAAAGCAGCCATATAGAGATCTTTGATCTCATTGATGAGAGGGTAACGGGGATTTGCCCCGGTGCACTGATCGTCGAAGGCCGCCTCTGCCATGGCATCCAGCTCCTTCGTAAAGGCTTCTTCCTTGATACCCGCTTCAGCAATACTTTTCGGAATATCCAGCTCCGCTTTTAGTTTTGTGATCGCATCAAGCAGCTTATCGACCTTTTCCTCCATTGTCCCTCCCCCGAGACCGAGATAATCGGCGAGCCTGGCGTAGCGCTCTGCCGCCTGGGGATGAGTGTACTGGGGAAAGGTACCTTGCTTTGCCGGAGCCTCCGAAGCGTTGAAACGCACTACCTGGTTGATCAGGAGGGCGTTTGCCAGCCCGTGGGGGAGGTGAAAAAAGCTGCCGAGCTTGTGGGCCATGGAATGACAAACCCCGAGAAAGGCATTTGCAAAAGCCATTCCTGCCATATTCGAAGCATGGTGTACTTTTTCCCGTGCCTCCATATCGGCCGCACCGAATCGATAGGCCCTTGGCAGATATTCAAAGAGAAGGCGTATGGATTCCATAGCCAGAGGAGTTGTATATTCAGTGGCAAGCATACTTGCAATTGCCTCAAGTCCATGAGTGACTGCGTCGATACCGGAGTATGCTGTCAGCCTTGCGGGCATCTGAGCGGCAAGTTCCGCATCGCAGATTGCCATGTCGGGGGTAAGGGCATAGTCGGCAATGGGATACTTGATGCCTGTTTCATCGTCGGTAATGACCGCAAAAGGGGTTACTTCGCTTCCCGTTCCACTGGTGGTGGGAATTGCGATGAGGCTCGCCTTTTGGCCCATCTCGGGAAAGCGGTACACCCGTTTTCGGATATCCATAAAACGCGCCGCGAGATCCTGAAAGTGCACCTCCGGGTGTTCATAGAGAACCCACATGATTTTAGCAGCGTCCATGGGGCTTCCGCCGCCAAAGGCAATAATCAGATCCGGTTGAAAGGCGTCCATCCGCCTGACCCCCGTTCGGGCGTTGGAGAGGGTGGGATCGGCCTGTACCTCGCTGAAAATTTCCGTTTTGATGCCCATCCTTTCAAGACGGTCGGTAAGCACCTTGGTCATTCCCGAGTCGAAAAGAAAGCGGTCGGTGACGATGAAGGCTTTCTTTTTCCCTTCAAGTTCTTCGAGGGCAACGGGAAGCGAACCTCTTTTGAAAAAAACCTTTTTTGGGGCACGAAACCACAACATGTTTTCCCTCCTTGCCGCAATGGTTTTATAGTTGAGTAATTGTTCCGGTCCGACATTCTTGCTTACGGAATTGCCTCCCCAACTCCCGCAGCCAAGGGTAAGGCTCGGCTCCAGTGAAAAATTATAGATATCGCCAATGGCACCCTGACTCGCCGGCATGTTGACCAGGGTCCTTCCCGTTTTCATGGTTGCTCCGAATCGTTCGATTCGTTCTCTGTTTGCAGGGTTGGTGTAAAGCACACTGGTATGACCAAGCCCTCCGAAGGTGACCAAAGCTGCGGCTGTTTCCAGGGCCTGTGAAAACTCTTTTTTCTTGTAGAGGGCCAAAACCGGGCTTAGTTTTTCAGCGCTCAGCGGCTCCTTGCTTCCCACTGCTTCGACTTCGGCAACCAGCACTTTAGTGGATTCGGGAACCGTGAAACCCGCCATTCCGGCAATAGTCGAGGCTTTCTGGCCGACTACTTTGGGAGATAGTTTTCCTTCGCCGAACATCAGCCGACCAAGCTTTTCTTTTTCCTCTTTGTCGAGAATGTAAGCGCCGCGGCACACCAGCTCGCTTTTTACCTCTCGGTAGATTTTCTCGACAACCACAACGGACTGTTCACTGGCGCAGATCATGCCGTTGTCGAAGGTTTTGCTCATCAAAATGGAACTCACCGCCATTTTGACATCCGCACTCTCGTCTATCAGTGCCGGAGTGTTACCGGCTCCGACACCTATGGCTGGGGTTCCGCTCGAATATGCCGCCTTTACCATGCCTGGGCCTCCTGTTGCGAGGATAAGGCTGATAGACGGGTGTTCCATCAGTTGCCTGCTTAGTTCGACCGAAGGTTCTTCGATCCAGCCGACGATATCTTTCGGTGCCCCTGCAGCCACCGCTGCTTCAAGAACGATCCTGGCGGCCTCTATGGTACACACCTTTGCCCGGGGATGGGGACTGAAGATGATACCGTTTCGTGTTTTAAGGGCAAGGAGGGCCTTGAAAATGGTTGTGCTTGTCGGGTTCGTTGTAGGCACTACACCGGCAATGACACCAAGTGGTTCGGCAATTTTTGTGACCCCAAAGGTGAGGTCCTCCTCTATGATCCCACAGCTCTTCATGTCTTTATACTTATTGTAGATATATTCCGATGCAAAGTGGTTTTTGATCACCTTATCCTCGGTGACTCCCATTCCTGTTTCCTTGGCGGCAAGCTTAGCCAATTCGATTCTTGCCCCGGCCGCCGCCATGGCAGCGGCTCGGAAGATGGCGTCCACCTGCTGTTGATTGTATCGGGCATAGCGGGCTTGTGCCGCCGCTACCTTCCGAATACTGTCGTTAAGCATTGCTTCACCGCCGATCGGCTGTGCTTTATGTGGTTCCCGCTTGAGTTTGCTTTCGATAGACATGGTTACCTCCTTTAATCGATAAAAAAATATCTAAAAACTGTGTATATAGTATCGAGTAATTATCGAAAAGGCAAGTATCGATAAATAAATATCGTGTTAAAAAGAACGAAATCTGCCAATAAAGAGAATATTTTTATTACTACTGTAATAGTTACTATGCGTTGCGTCATTTTAAAAAAATGTATACCATATCTTCTCATGATCAATGTGACCAATGAGATAGGAACGTTGCGGTCTGTGCTTGTACATCGCCCCGGCCGGGAGTTGGAGCGGCTTACCCCAAGATACCTGGAAGAGATGCTCTTTGAAGATATTCCGTGGTTGAAGAAGATCAGGGAAGAGCACGACCTTTTTGCCCAGACACTTTCAAAACGAGGATGCAAGGTCTACTACTATCACGATCTCCTTGCCGATATTCTCAGGAAGGAGGTCGTCTGTCGTTCCATGATCGACGACGTACTCTCTGCCTGCCGAATCGGATCGACCCTGCTGAAAGAGTCCATTCGGGATTATCTGCGTGGGATGGAGGCGGAACGGCTGGCAGAGGCTTTCATCTCCGGTTTGGAGAAAAAAGAGATCGATCGTTTGGCCGGTCGGTCACGTCTCTCGAGCTACATTCGGGAGGCTTACCCTTTCTACATCAACCCTCTTACAAACCTCTACTTTACACGGGACCCCGGCGCTGTCATCGATTCGGGGCTTGTCGTCAGTGCAATGAAGACTCCGGCGAGAAACCGTGAATCGCTGATACTTCAATATCTTCATGATTATCATCCTCTGTTCGCCGATCCTCAGGGTGAGGGACAGATTCCGCTCTGGTACAAGCCTTCTGATCTGGATAGTATTGAAGGGGGAGATATCTTGATGCTCTCTCCCGAAGTTGTCGCGGTGGGATGTAGCGCGAGAACTGGGACCGAAGGGATAGAGCGGCTTGCCGAGCGGCTTTTTTCCGGCCCCTCCGGGATACAAGAGGTCCTGGTAATACAGATCCCCTTTGCTCGTGCTTTTATGCACCTTGATACCGTCATTACCATGGTAGATCGGGACACATTTACTATTTTCCCCGATATTCGGGAGAAGATTACGCTCTTTCGCCTTAAGCCGACAAAAAGAGGAGGAATAAGCATCTCTCCTCTTGACAGTTTAGAGAAGAGCCTGAAAGAATCTCTCAGGCTTCCGGCGATCCGTTTGATTGAAAGTGGTGGTGGCGATGATTTGACCGCCGCCCGTGAACAATGGAATGATAGTACCAACACCCTGGCCCTTGAGCCGGGAGTCGTCGTTACCTATGATCGAAACGTCGCCTCAAACGATACGCTTCGTGCTGCAGGCATCGAGGTGGTCGAGATAGAGGGATCGGAGCTTGTTAGGGGCCGGGGAGGCCCCCGCTGTATGAGCATGCCGCTTCAACGTGAAGCGATTTGAGAAGGCACGAGATAAGGAGGAACCCATGCCTGTAAATTTGAAAGGAAGAAGCTTACTGACCTTGAAGGACTACACACCTGAGGAGATTCGCTATCTTCTCGACCTTTCTGTTGATCTAAAGCGTAAGAAACGTTCAGGAATTCGGGGGAACCTGCTTGTCGGAAAGAATATCGTTCTGCTTTTTGAGAAGGCCTCTACCCGTACCCGTTGTGCCTTTGAAGTTGCTGCCTTCGACGAGGGTGCCCAGGTGACCTTTCTCACCAATAGCCAGATGGGAAAAAAGGAATCGATCGAGGATACCGCCCTTGTACTTGGCCGTTTCTACGACGGTATCGAGTTCCGGGGATTTAAACAGGAAACGGTTGAGGCGCTTGCACGGTATTCCGGGGTTCCTGTATGGAACGGTTTGACAGACCTCTATCATCCCACACAGATTCTTGCCGATTTTATGACCATTATGGAACATGTGGACAAGCCGCTTTCAAAGGTGAAGCTTGTTTTCGTAGGTGATGCCCGCAATAACATGGGCAACAGCCTTATGCTTGCTTCGGCGAAAATGGGAATGACGTTTGTCGCCGTTGCTCCAAAGGAACTCCACCCTTCTGGTGAGATGGTTGATTATGCCGCTTCGGTTGCGAAAGAGACCGGTGCCGTTATCTCCATGACCGACAATATCGCCGAAGGTGTAAAAGATGCGGATGTCATATACACCGATGTATGGGTTTCGATGGGTGAGGAAGCCCAGTTCGCCGAGCGGATCAAGCTGCTGAAGCCGTATCAGGTCAATATGAAGATGATGAAATCGACAGGGAACCCCGACACCCTTTTTATGCATTGCCTTCCTTCTTTTCACGACCTCGAAACCAGTATCGGAAAAGAGATTCACACTAAATTTGGTCTTGCCGAGATGGAGGTTACCGATGAGGTGTTCCGCAGCAAACAATCGGTAGTCTTTGACGAGGCTGAGAACAGAATGCACACCATCAAGGCTGTTATGGTCGCCACGATCGGGGCCCTATAGCCATATAAGCCAAACCTATTCTTGCAGTAAGGCGTTTCAGCCAGGCAGGCTGAAACGCCGATGTGAGCATTGATGGTGGTTTCCCTGGATTATCCTATGATTATCCTATCTCTCCGCCTTTGCCGGCCGAAACCAAGCTTGAATCCTTTATCTCGGGAAAGCTGATGAAAAAGGTCGTGCCCTCTTTTCCATAGCAACAAACCGATCCATTGAGCTGTTCTACAAGCAGATGCACCAGCTGGAATCCCAAAGAGCGTTTTTCGCTGAACAAACTCCTCGGAAATCCCTTCCCATTGTCGGAGACCGTGAGCTCCACCATTTTCTGTTTATCGCGATTCCCTTTGATACTTATGCGTGCCTTCTTCTCGTCCGAAAAAGCATGACGAAGAGCATTGCAAACCAGTTCGGTAAGGATAAGGCCGCAGGGCATGGCCTGCTCGACAGAAAGGTTGAGATTGTTTGCATCGACCGTGAAGGAAATAGCGCGGCCGTTTACCGTGTGCATTTCGGCAAGATGTCCCACAACGGCCAGAAGATAGGGTTCCAATTCTATATGGTCGAAACTATTACTCTGATATAGCTGTTCATGGACGAGGCTGATGGAATAGATATGAGCAATACTTTCGTGGAAACCTATAGCTTCTGCCGAACCGCGAAGCTGTGACTGCTTGAGATTGAGAAGGCTGATGATCAGCTGCAGATTGTTTTTTACCCTGTGATGGACCTCTTCAAGGAGTACCTCTTTTTCCCGAATTGCTTTTTGAAGACGAGTAATATCCGAGCCGACCGAAAGGATTTCGACGAGGTCTCCTTTTTCGTCTCGAAGCGGCATCGAGGTCCACTGAATCCATGCAAGCTCTCCGTTTCCCTTATGATTTATATTTTTATACGAGGAGAAGGATTCGGGATCATTCCAGATGTCGGCGGATAGGATAGGGTCGTTTGCTATTATTATGCGGGCGAGAGGAATAGGCTGTATGGTGCTGTCGAAATTGAAAAAACGGGCGGCAAATTCGTTGTAATAGGTGATGAAACCTTCCTTGTTCCAGCGAATGATGATGGTCTGAGCGTTTTCTACAAGCAGACGGTAGTTTTTCTCACTTTTCTGTAGTTCCAACTCTCTGGTTCGGATTCGTTCGGCCATGGTTTTCATTGCATTGAGAAGCGCCTCCGCTTCCCTGAAGCTCTTTTTGCCATTAACCTCGTACCTGCCGTCTGCTATCAATTGTGCTTGTCTGGTTAATGCTTCAATGGGGTTGACGATACGCTTGCCAAGGAAAAGGATGATCCCGATGAGGAAGATCGAAAATATGACGGTTACAATAATAACGGTGAAACCTAAGGTGTGTACCGGAGAAAAGAATTCATCTGCGGGAGAGAGGACATAAAGAGGCCAACCCGTCTTTTCTATGACCAGCCGTCGGGAGAAGTACCGGGTTCCCGCGATCTTAAGAATTTCCGACGGCCGCTTTTGATGGTCCGAAAAGAGCTTATGCTGTTGTTCCACCAATGTTTTATTTTCAAAGGTGATGACCGTTCCCGTTTTATCGGTTATAAGGATCGACCGATTCCCTGATTGTCTGACATCCTGTACGAAAGCCGACAGAATGTCCAGGTTAAGATCTGCCATGAGCACTCCCGCTTCGAAGGGAACACCATAGCGGATTGTAGGTTTCGACGTAATCGAAGAGATGAAAGAGTTGCTCCAGTATCCGGTCTGATCTGCTTTCACGGTACGAAAGAACGTGGTGTTTCCCAAATTACTGCCGACAAAGTTCTCATCGTAGGGAACGGTGGTCACGACATCGCCGGAAGCATTTAAAATCGTTAGTCGTCTAAAAGGGGGAATCGTTTCAAGCAACGAGGAGAGGAGTTCTTCGTAGTCATTTGATCTCTTATTTTGCAACCAGATACTCTCTTTTGTAATTGTTTGTGTCATGGCCGTCGCTCCCTCCAAAAAAAGTGAAATTTCCCTTTGAATAGAGCGGGCAAGGAATTCATTATCCTGTCGAATTTGCCGTAGTAAGATGTCCGATGTGGTTCTGTACATGATGATGGAGAAGAGTAAGATTGAGGGGACCAGCAGCGGAAAAAGTACTAAGGTGAGCAAGCTTCTGATACCCCGCCGTCCCTTGCTACCGAATAGTGGCAATATGTCCATCCTTTATGTTGCTGATGAGCACCGGAGTAATCGTTTTTTGCTTATAGAGCTGTTGTGCTGTATTACGGATGGTTAACCTGTTCCTATCCATGGGAAGATTATAGGGGATTCACCCGCTCCTGGAAAGAATTAATGCTGGAGAGAGACAGGTAAATGGGTTAGACTCTTCCTATATGAAACGATCTATTTTTTATGCAACGGCATGTTTCCTTGTGCCGCTTTCTTTCTTTATGACGGGGTGTGGTTCGAAGATGGCTGAAACCGCCGCTTTCGCCCCTATGGTCGAAAAGAGCGTTGGCAGTGCCGATTTGCGGCGCAGTGTGGAAAACTTCGCAAGCTTTGATACCGGCGGAGGGGCCCTTGCACAGGCGGCTCAGGAAGCTCCTGATACAAGTGATCGAAAGCTTGTAAGTACGGGTTCGATGGAACTTGAGGTCGACGACCTTGATATTGCCGAGAGCGCCGTTCGTAAGGCGACGGATTCGGCCGGCGGCTATGTGCAGTCTTCGAGCAGATATGAAGATACCCTTTCCATGGAATTGAAAATCCCCGCAGAGGCTTTTTCTTCGTTTCTTGATGCGGCAGAAGGATTCGGTCGGCTGGAGTCCCGCAGTATCAATGTAGAAGATGTTTCCGATCGCTATTACGATCTGGAGCATCGGATCAAAAATAAGGAGATCCTCGTTGAACGCTATCAGAAGTATCTGCAGGATGCAGAAAGTGTTGAAGATCTTCTGACAGTGGAACGGGAACTAAACGATGCAACAACGGAGCTCGAGCAGCTCAAGGGCTCTTTTCAGAACCTTGACCATCGGGTTTCTTTCTCGACCCTTCATATGATGGCTCACTTACCCTCCTGGGAACAGCAGGAAGATCCGTTGCCCTCTATTCGGGCAGGCCTGAAACGTTTCGGACGAATGATCATTCAGGTCCTTTATGTGATTCTTTTCCTTTTGCTTGGGATTATCGTCTTTGGGATTCCCGGCGTGCTTGTGGTCGGGGCCTTGTATTGGCTTGCCTTTGGAAGGGTCGGCCTGGTACGCCGATTCTGGCATAGACTACGGCCCAGCCGACGGACAAAGAAAACAACGGAAAAGGAAGAGAAATAGATGGAAGATCGAATTGCTTACGCAACCCTCGATCATGCGATTCCCGCATCAGGACCGCAGGGAATTGTCCGAAGAACCCTTGCCTGGAATAAAGAGGCCATGACCTGCCATTTTCTACTCGAAAAGGGGGCTGTTATTCCGATGCACCGCCATTCGGCGGTACAAAGCGGTTATGTCATCCGCGGGAAAGCAAAATTTATGAGAGGAAACGGGGAGTCTTTTATCGGCGAAGCCGGAACGAGTTATGTGTTCGACCCGGATGAAGAACATGGGGTGGAGGTCTTCGAAGAGAGTGAAATCATCGAATTTTTCACTCCCGCACGGCCCGAATATCGATAGTATTATGAGGAAGTCATAATACTATGCTGGCCTTTCTTCGCCTCTTCGACGAGAAAAGCGTGGAGGCGGAGAGCCAGGGATTCGTCGAGTCCCGCTTCAAAAGCAATCCGTTTGTAACGTTCTATCTGCTCTTGTTCTCTGTCTGGATCTGCGATTGCCCTTTGCTCTTTCTTTTTTAGATTGCCTATCTTTTCCGTCGTTTTGAATCGTTCCGCCATGAGACGGAGTAAGGCGGCATCAATATTATCGATACTACGTCGTAAATCATTCAACTGATCGCTGCTCATATGCATGAGCTTATGCTAATTACCCTCCGGGGACAAGGGGTTTTCGTCTTCCGGGGAAATGGAAACCCTGTTCCTTCCACTCCTTTTTGCCGAATAGAGCGCCTGATCGGCCAGTTTGACAAGAATGTCCCTGTCGGTCCCAGGGCGTACATGTTTTTCCGCTATTCCCAGGCTTACGGTAACCACGGGAGCAACCTCCGAGTAGGCATGAACGATATTGAGATCCTGGATCCCCTGCCGCAATCTTTCCGCTACCTTTGCCGCACTTTCCAGCGGATGCCCCGGAAGAAGGATGATAAACTCCTCTCCACCATAGCGGGCGACAAAATCCTCACCCCGTTTTAGACTTTCCTGAACCAGGGTCGCAATTTTCTTTAGGCAGATATCTCCCGTAGGGTGGCCATAGTTATCGTTATACGCCTTGAAATAGTCGACGTCCATCATAATAAGGGAAAGGGGCAGATCTTCCCGTTCACTGCGTCGCCATTCTCCCGTATATACCTCCTCAAAGTAACGTCGGTTTGGAATCTCCGTGAGAGGATCGATTCTTGAAAGCCGTTCTAATCTTTGATTCACCTGCCCAAGTTCCCAGGTCCGCTCTTCTATCTTTTCTTCGAGTTGATCATTGAAGAGTTTGACTTCTTTCGCCAGGTGCTCCGCCTTTTTGTAGGAACGGTCGAGCTTCCAAGAAAGAAAATACGCCTGCAACAATAAAAAGAAAAGGATTCCGAAGCTTAGAAGTTCCGGCATATTGATGTTATTGATTTCTCTAAAATAATCGGAAAGTGCAGCGGTCAAAACAATGACGCCGCCGACCGTCAACAAAATCGTCCCCGTTTTACTCGTGAGTACCTTCCCGGAAAATATAACCACTATAACGTAACAGCCGAAGGCGATGGATATGAAGAGTGCATACTGAAAAAACCAATCATAGATGCTCACAGGAAAAAAAAGCAGAAGTACACCGGAAGCAATAAGTAGCCCTCGTGCCAGCATGAGCGGCAGGCGGGATGCCTTATTGCCGGCAATACCCCAGATATAGAGAATGATGAGCGGCAATAAAAGGAAAACCGGCATATAGCCAAGTTTCATCATTACTTCACCAGGCATGCCGGGCCATAACCGAACAAGAATTCGTTCGTCGACGATTCCTTCTCTCAATGCCGTTATGAACGCAATGATCGCAAAGTACAAAAGGGTTTTGTCCCTTCTGTATGTGAGGAAAAGGAGCATATGATAGAGCGAGAGCATAAGCAAGCTGCCGAAAAGGATGGCATCCCGGATGATATGGCGATGGGTCATTTCCCGTATGGCTGTCTCTGTTCCAAACAGAATTCTATTCAGACTCATCCGACGATGGTGGTAGTTTGCGACTTGAATGACGATGTCAGCTCTTTTTCGCCTGGTCGAAAACTGAATAACCCGAGGGATATATCGAGGAATAAAGGGAGTGATGGAACCGGTGATCATCCGAAGGGAACCGTCGATCCATACCTTAGACGCCGCCCCGAAATAGGGCATTTTAAGGGCAAAATTGTGCATCCTGTTCCCATCGTTCATAGGAAGTTTCAGTCTCAGGCGTAGGGTCGCCGTACCCCGATAACCGATCAGCTCCTTGGGAAGCATTAGGAAGCTGGGGGGCTCACTCTCGGTAAATTCTCCCGGTTTTAGGAGCATCTGAGGATAAAACTCCCACCTTCCATCCAGGGGAACGATTCCCATAGTTTCATAGCGTCTCATGCTGAGGTCGACCATGGCGTCGTCGACCGTCTTTGACGCATATATCATAAGAGGGCTTATCAAAGAGATAAAAAATATAAGGCAAAGGCGACAACGATTATACATCACAAAAATGATAGCGAACGGGTTACTATCATGCAAGACGAAAAAGTAGCGCTATTTTTCTAGAAAGCCGGAAAATGCCGAATCGATTTCTTTTACAAGGGTACCCTGAAGTTCCTGTTTTAATTTGGTGATTTTGCGATAGTCACTGAGCAGATGTTGCTCTTTTTCCGGAAGAAGCAACTGATATGGTTCGAGCTGTAATGCCGAAGCCAGCCTTACAAAGGTATCTGCCCCCAACCAGCGTCTGGAACGTTCGATATCGTTCATATGACCAGTAGAAATTTCAGCCCGTTCGGCAAGTTCCATCTGACTTAAGCCTTGAGATTTACGCGCATTGCGGATATTTATAGCCAATAATTCCAGCAGTTGTTCCGATTTCATTATGTATGAGTATCCGATCGTTGTCTTTGATTGCCAATAGTGTGTAAGCGTAAAAAATATGTAGCACATAACGGATGACTTGTAGACACAAATCGTTTAATTTGATCAAATACTCCCATGTCGTTATTGCCGAGAATGCAAACGTTTATCCTGGTAGAGCCGAACGAGCTTTATCGTCTTGGGCTGGCACTGCTTCTTCGGTCTGTGGGATGTGGGGTCTTCCCCGTTTCTTCGGGCGGTGCTGCCGTTACGCTCATGTACAGTAGGGAATTCTGCGACGGGATATTGATGAATAGCAACCTGGGGGCGGGGGTGAATGCCGCCGATGCAGTCTCCATGATTCGGAGCTTTTCACAGGTTCCCATTCTTCTTTTTGATGCAACTTTTCATGTCAGGCCTTGTGATTCGTTTTGTTGTGAGAGTATGCCCTTTTGACTATACTGAAACCGGGGGTGCAACATGAAGATGATTTCCCGTTACACAAAGAAAATCGGGCTGCCTCCCGGAACGGTAGTACATACCGGAGACCAAAAGATCAAGGCGGCGAAGGTTTCCGTGATGCACTACTCCGGAGCCAGTTGCGAGGAGCACGTCCTTGATACAGAGACCGATTTCACTTCTTTGGCAACGTTGAAAGGGGTTACCTGGATCAATATTGATGGTCTGCACGATATTTCCCTGATTCAGCGTATCGGTACGGCCTTTGATCTTCACCCTTTAATTCTGGAGGATATTACCAACATTGGGCAACGGCCGAAGTTCGAGGAGTATGGCGACCGCCTTTTTGTTATTCTGCCCATGATCAGTTTCGACGATCACAATATGGCTATTGACGTGGAGCAGATCAGTCTGGTCTTCGGGAAGGGGTTCGTCTTATCGTTTCAAGAGCGAACCGGTGATGTACTCGACTGTGTCCGGGAGAGGATACGGCATGGGACAGGACGGCTCCGTAAGGAGGGGGCCGACTATCTTACCTATGGACTGATCGATGCCATCGTCGACAATTATTATCTTGTCCTCGAGCGGATGGGTGATAAGATTGAGCTTCTTGAGGATGAGCTTATCGGTGAGCCCAACGAAACAACGCTCCACCGAATTCACGATTTGAAGCGGGAGATGATAGGGCTCAGGCGTTCAATCTGGCCTCTTCGGGAGTTGGTAAACGGTCTGATACGTAGTGAATCGCTTTTGATCGGGAAAACTACCCGAATGTATGTACGAGATGTGTACGATCATACCGTCCAGATCATCGATACCCTCGAAAGCTATCGTGATATGACCTCTTCTATGCTGGATATTTATCTTTCCAGTGTCAGCAATAAAATGAATGTGGTGATGAAGGTCCTCACCATCATCGCCACCCTCTTTATTCCCCTTAGCTTCATTGCCGGAGTATACGGCATGAATTTTCGTTACATGCCGGAGCTGCAGTGGCGGTGGGCCTATCCCATATTTTGGCTCGTCTGCTTTTTAATTTTGATCGGAATGGTGATTTTTTTCAGAAAAAAGCGATGGATATAAGTTCTTTACTTGACTTTTATGAACAATGTTCATAAAGATATAAGGGAATGCCGAAGCTTATCAAGAATATTGAGTCTCGTCTTATAGATGAACTTGAGAACATGATTTTTACCGAGGGCCAGGAGCTGACGCTCCGGTCCCTTGCCGAACGTGCAGGAATTGCTGTCGGAACAATCTACAATTACTTTCCGGATAAAGACGATCTCCTGAAGGCTCTCTTCCAGCGGGAATGGTCCAACGTTATTGCCGAGATTGTGAAGGAGTTGGATTCTGTCGAGGCATCTCGCAACGATCAAATCCGGAAGATTGTCGGTATGATTTATTCGTTGAGTGAACAGGTTGGGCGAACGCTTCCCCAACGAAAGACGTTACTCGGCGGCTGCAAGGAAAAAGGTGCTTTTCGCCTGCCAAGCTATCCCCATCGGCCTGAGGGGTGGTTCTGGCTTAGGGAAGCATTTCGTCCGATCTGGAATCGGGTATTTCCCGATTCCAATATTGATGTCGATCGGCTTACCATTATGGTAGTCTCGATCGTGCCCCGCCTTATTTTTCTTTTCCCTGAGCAGGGTGAGGAAAATATGCAATTTATTACGCAACTGATTCAGCGCGGGACAAAAGAAAATGGAGCGATAGATGGCAGATAATTACAATAATGAACGAATCCAATTACTGGCAGAGGGAGACATCGGCTCGGCCCTTTTCAAGCTTTCGGCTCCGGCAGTGGCCGGAATGATGGTTATGGCAATCTATAATGTAGTGGATACGTTTTTCGTGAGCCTTTTGCGGGATACCACGGCAGTTGCCGCTACAGGGATTGTCTTTCCCCTTTTTCAGCTTATCGGTTCCATCGGCCTTACCTTTGGGATGGGGGCCGCCAGCGTTATCAGCAGAAAACTGGGGGAAAATGATTACAAAGAGGCAAACCGCACCGCTGCTACCGCTCTTTATACCTCTTTGGGCGTCGGTATAGCATTTGCCCTTGTCGGTGCGACCTTTATAAAGCCACTTCTGGTTCTCTTTGGGGCCACGGACTCGATCCTGAGCACCGCAGACCTTTACGGCAGAGTCATTGTGGGTGGTTCCATCTTCCAGGTTACCAACATGACCCTCAATAATATTCTCCGTTCTGAGGGCGCTGCATTACATAGCAGTACCGGACAGATTATCGGTGCAGTTATGAATATTATCCTCGATCCACTTTTTATCTTTGCCTTGAATATGGGTATAACCGGAGCCGCAATTGCAACGGTGATTTCCCAGGGCATCTCGACACTCTATCTTGCCAGCTACTATTTTCGAGACAAGGGAGCCATTAATCCCTTCAAGCGTTCTTATTTTCACCCCAGGGTAAGGACCTATCGAAATATTATGAACATGGGAATTCCCACCTTCGTACGGCAGATTTTGGGAAGCATCTCCTTTGGTATCGTCAATAACGCCGCAGGCGTCTACGGGGATTCCTCTATTGCGGCTGTGAGTATCAACTTTCGCCTTTTCAGCCTTCTGATGATGGCGCTTTTCGGATTGGCCCAGGGCCTGCAGCCTTTGGCCGGATACAACTATGGCGCTCGCCGTTTCGACAGGGTACGACAAACCATTAGGATTGTTTTCGGTGTTGCAAGTGGAATCGGCCTGTTTGCCGGAATCCTTTGTTTTATCTTTGCCCCGGCGATCATGCGGGTTTTTGCACCCCAGGACCCTGATGTCATTGCCATGGGCTCAGAGGCGATGCGCATGATGGCCCTTTCCCTTATTCCCGTGGGCTTGGTAATTATGTTCGGCGGGATTTTTCAGGCCCTTGGAAATGGACGGTATGCCTTGATTCTTGCGGCGGGTCAACAAGGGCTTTTCCTGATTCCTCTGGTGCTTATCCTTCCCCGTTTTTTCGGCATCTCGGGCGTGTTCGCCGCCCAGCCTGCGGGATTTGTCTTTGCCCTCCTTGTAGGAGTGATACTCTTTCTCCGGCAAAGCAATGTTTTGAAGGCCCGAGAAACCAATATGCTGGAGGGATAAAAAAGGAAATCATTTAGGCGACGGGAATGCCTACTTCCTGCATTGCCCGTTGCTGTTTCCGTTTTTCGTTTTTTGCGAAGTTCAAAAAATCGGTCCTGGTTACAATACCGGCGAGTTTTTCCGCTTTGATGATCGGAAGATGACCAATGTTATTATCGAAAAGTTTCTCTTCGATTTCCCGGACCGTGGTTTCCGGAGCGGCGGTGATGAGGTTTCTTGTCATGTAGCCTTTCACCGGAGAGTGCATTTGTTCAGCCCTTCTTCCCTTCATGATGTCCCTAAGGGTGATGAAGCCGGCAAGGGCCCCGGTTTCGCATATCACGGGAATACCGGTGTGACCCAGCTTTTCCAGAAGTATTGAGGCCTCCAGCAGACTCGCCGTATCAAGTATCGTATGGACTGGGCTGCTCATAAGTTCCTCGGCAGTAATCGCCGGGGCAAGCATTTCCTCGAGGTGCTCGAGCAGCTTTTTGTGCACGAAACGTCCGTCTTCATGTTTTACCATGGCCGAACCCGCTTTCGGATGCCCTCCTCCACCGAAGATTCTGAGGATGTCGTTAAGATCGATGGTATTCTTTTGATTTCGTGCAATGATAAGTGTTTTCTTCTTTTTGGGAAAATGAAATGTGGCGAAAAAAAGATCTTGGTTTTCCACCTCGAATACCTTTTCCACCACTGCACCGAGCCCTTCCGTTTCCGTTTCTATCTCCCAATAACTGGTAATAACTTGATGTCCGTGAATCGAATGATATGTCAGCCTGTTGAGAAGCTCGTGAAAGAGGGTTACCTGGTAGGTTCCCGACAAAGGCTTTAGAAATCGCTTTACCATGGGGAGGGAAGCGCCACAGGTTAGAAGATAGGAGGCAACGGAAAAATCGACCTCCTGGACATTCTCATGAGTGAAATTGCCGGTGTCTGCATAGATCCCCGCCAAAGCAACGGTGGCATCTTCCGGATCCACAGCAATCTTGCGTTGCATCAATTTCAGGCCTATCTGACTTGTATTCGCTCCGCAGGGCATGCTGTGGATAAGGGCGGCAGGAAAACCTTCCGCTTCTCCGGGGTGGTGGTCAAAGATTTCCACCTCATAGTTGTCGTTTTTGATGAACTGGAAATATTCCTTCACCCTCGACATTGCCCGTGTATCTACTATGACGATTTTTTCCACCGTTTCCCCCTCGAGATCCTTGGGGTTGAGAAAGGTAAGCTTATGCCGATAGATATTGTGCATCTTTCGTGCAACGGGGTGGAGGAGTCTGCTACGTATCGCTTGATGGTCGGGAAAAAGATACTTTGCCAAGACGATCGAGCCGATACAGTCCAGGTCCATGTTGGTGTGCCCGATAATGATCTTCATCCTACCTTATATGGTAGCAAAATCCGGCAAGTTCGCAAGTAAAAAGATGGAAAGCGATAAAGAACTTTCAAGGGATTTAAGTAGGCACTTCCTCGATCCTCTGTATTCCCTGGTGGGTGAGTATAAGCCGGTATCGGAAAAGTTGTTCTTCTTCTCCCTTGCTCGAAAGGACCAGAATGAGATTAATATGGTAAACCCGCTTTCCCTTGATGGCCTGGACCTCTCCCCCGTACCAGGTTCTCAACAGCTTCTTGGATGCGTCCATCTCTTCCTGAAATCGGTCGAGCTTCAACCGAATAATTTCGGTTATCGCTTCCACACGGGAATGTTCTCTGAGCAGTTTGCGGCTGTCGATAACCACCTCTTTCCTGAAATGGATGACGTTTTCCGGAGGAAGAATCGAACGAAAAGGATTAGAGCCTGCCTGCCGTACCGTCCTTACATTTTGCGGAAGCTCTTCCGGGGAGATGATACGGACCATACTGCGTGTTTTCCCCACATGCCTGTCGACCGCCCGGTCTACCAATCGCTCTGTTCTGTCCGCTATGAATCGAGGCATTATTTTTACCAATATGCCTCGCAGAATTTCCTTGATACGGTCTTTCAGCATGTAACTGACGACTACAATAAAGGCCCAGGGAACACTGTAACTTGCAAAAAGGGTATTTGCAAAAAAAGTGGCGACAACCGAAAAAATCATAGCCGTTGCCGCTGCCATTGCCGCTAGTATATGTCCTATCTTGCGATTGGTACCTGTTTCCTCACTGGACATATAGAGAACGGTCTGGGACCATTTCTTCAGGATGCTTTCACGATAGAGCATCCCTTCAACCTCTACTTCCGTTCCGTTTGTGATAACCGACGGGTAACCCATTTCTTTGCGATAATACTGCTCGTGCTCCATGAGTACCGTAATCTTTTCCACCAGTTCTTCCTGCCGGAGCATACCGTGAAGGTAAAAAAGCATTTTCTCCGCCGATAAGCTGATCGATTCGTCTGTCCACCGAAGGGCCGTTCTCAGCCGTTCGGTGATGGACGGTTCCATGAAACGGGCATGAAGAGCACGAAAGACATGGAGGAAGGTTTCGGTCTCCTTGAGAAACAATTCAATCTTCGTGATGACTGTCGGATTGGTTCCCTCTTTTGCGATACCGCTCAACAGTCTGTGGGTCGCTTTCATTTCCGCCGAAAAGAGGTTTGCAAGGGTCCGCAGTTCGTAGAGTATCCGGTTTTCGTCGATATCACTCGATAAATTCGCCTTATCCAGAAACTTCCCGATGCGTGCGATGGGACTGATGGCGCAGTCCGGATCCATCAGCCGCGAAAGGGGAATGTACGAGATGGAAAAACGAGTGTGGCTTTTAACGTCCGAGAAAAAATGGTCCACCCCGTAACGCTTGGCCGTTATACCAAGTTGTGCCGGAGTGAACATATATGTTTCAAGTGTGTAGAATGCCCGATTCTCTTTTGGATCAAGAGGGTATCTGTTCTTTAACTCTAATTGGGTCTTCCCGTGGGCCCGAATTGAGGATTTATATTCGGTCATTCCGTCTCCTTTCAATGCCTGACTTATTGAGCACCTATCTCTTGTAAATTCTGAAGAACTCCTTTTTAAAGGAGAAAGCAATCTCCTGGCCATAACGATAATTATGGATCTCACCTTGGGTATTCGGCGTAATCGCCGTCATAAATCCGTCGGCGTACTCGATTTTGTATTCGGTAGTTGCCCCAAGAAAGCTACTAACCTCAATCTTACCGTTAAACGCTCCTTTTCCTGGTCTAACTTCAACCGCCTCCGGTTTTATGGCCAGGACAACTTCGTCTCCCTTTAAAAATGATTGTCCGGCGGTAGAGAGAGGAACTTGCACCTCGGATCCGAGTAGAGAGACCGAAATAAAACGACTGTCGATCTCCGTCACCACACCGTCGAAGAAATTTGCGTTACCGATAAAATCGGACACAAAGGGATCTGCGGGGTGATTGTAAATCTCCTCGGGGCTGCCGCTCTGAACAATTTTACCATTGTTCATAATAACAATAGTATCACTGATACTCAAGGCTTCACTTTGATCATGGGTAACGTAAAGTGCGGTGATACCCAAGAGTTGTTGTACCCGTTTGATTTCCGTTCGTGTCTGGATTCGTAGCTTTGCATCCAAATTCGAAAGAGGCTCATCGAAAAGAATGATTTCCGGTTTTAAAACCAGAGCCCGGGCAAGAGCCACCCGTTGCTGCTGCCCTCCCGACAATTCTCCAGGATAACGATCTTCCAATCCCACAAGATTAACCATCTGTGCTGCCAGAGCAACGTCGTTTTTGATCACCTCTTTCGGTATTTTGCGTATTTTCAATCCGTAAGCGATATTTTCAAAAATGGTAAGATGTGGGAAGAGGGCGTAGCTCTGGAATACCATCGGCATGTTGCGGTCGAAAGCTGGAATTGTATTTATTTTCCTTCCGTCCAGGATGATGTCGCCGGTACTCTGCACCTCGAAACCTGCAACCATTCGAAGGGTTGTGGTCTTCCCGCATCCCGAGGGCCCAAGGAGTGTGACAAAATCCCCCTTGGCGATGGAGAGCGAAATATCATCTACAGCACGTACGGTATTGCCTCGTCCGTCGTGAAAGTCCTTGACCAAGTTTTTTAGCATCAGGTAATCGTTCTGTTTCATCTTCTTTTCCTTTATTTCGTCGTTCCGAAAATTTGTTCGCGTCCCAGGCCCGTGAGTTTCATGATGATGAAGATGAACACCATGATGACTACAATCAGGGCGAAGGACATGACCGAGGCGACTCCCAGTCGCATAATCTCCGTCTGGGCAAGAACAAGAACCGTCATATGGTTCCAGCGTGCAGATACAAGAAAAATAATAGCGCTTATGGCCGTCATGCTTCTGACAAAGGCAAAGGTCGCTCCGGAGAAAAAGGCCGGACGGATCAGCGGCAGGGTAATCTTTCTGAAGGTAAGGGCACTGGTTGCCCCCAGATTGATGGAGGATTCCTCGATTTCATTGGAAATCTGCTTCAGTGCCGCTATACCTCCTTCCACTCCGATCGGAACATTTCTAAAAACATAGCAGGTGATCAGGATAAAGGCGGTTCCCGAAAGTTCGAAAGGCGCTTTATTGAAGGCTAAAATATAGCCGATACCGACGGCGGTTCCCGGGATGGCGTAGCTGAGCATGGAAAGGAACTCCATAAGATGTTTACCGGGGAAGTTTTTTCGCACGACGATGTAGGCAATGACCATGCCGAAGATGGCAGTGATAGGTGTGCTGATAATCGCAAGAAAGAGGGTATTCTTCATGGTTGTGCGCCCAACATCCCAGCTGTAGGCAAAGTGGTCGAGGGTAAGATGCCAGTTAATTCCCCACAATTTTACAAAGCTACCACTTATGATGGTGGCGTACAAAAGCAGGACAAAACCGGAGATGATGCCGCAGGCAAGGGTTAAAAGAATTGTAACCCCTTTTCCCGTTTGTGCGGTGCTTCGCCTGCTCGATTTACCGGTTACCGTGATGTAGCTTTTCTTTCTCATAATATACTTCTGAATAAAGAAAACACTAACCGTGGGAATCAACAACAGAATTGCAAGGGCCGTTCCCCGGGGAAGGTTCCCCATACCGGTGAATTCCATATAGGCCTGGACAGAGAGGACATCGAAGTTTCCGCCGATAATGATAGGATTTCCGAAATCGGTGAGGCTGCTGACAAACACGAGCAGCCAGGAGGCGAAAATCCCCGGAAGAGCAAGGGGAAAGGTAACGGTCAAGAATGCCTTTCCCCGTTTTGCTCCAAGATTCATGGCACAGGTCTCGAGGTCCGGGTCGATACCCTGGAGGATGCCTGAAAGTGTCATGTAGGCTATGGGAAACATACTGATGGTCTGGACGATAATCAGGCCTTTTAGACCATAGACATTTGCCATGTCGATTCCCAATAGTTTTGCCGTGATAAGTCCGTTTCTTCCGAAAAGGAGAATAACGGAAAGGGCAAACATGAAGGGTGGTGAGATGATCGGAAGAAGAGCCATCCCCTGGAAAAATTTCCTTCCGCCGATTCGGGCTCTTGTAAGGGCGAAGGCAAACAAAAAGCCGATGGCTGTTGCCAGCGTGGCTACGATCACCCCGAGGGTGACGCTGTTTCGTATCGCCCGCAAATATTGTGAATGGGTAAAAATCTGACGGTATACGTCGCCGGTAAGTTTTCCCTCCGGGGCAAGGCTCAATTTTGCTGCAGAGGCGAGAGGGTAGAGGATGAACAATGCCAGCAGCGCAAAGATGACTATTACGCCGATCATGAGGGCCGGTTCTCTTGTTAATTGGTAAAAACGATTATTTAGGTTCCGGCCGGTGGTCGTGTTTGTCATGCACGGTGCTCCTTACGAATAAAGACGACTATAGGGGCCGCTGAGGGCCCCTATAGCTTTCCGGTAAACTATTATTTCTTTGGTTCGGTACGAGATTCACCGCCTATGACGGCGTTCCACTTTTCCACTAGGCGGGTTTTGTTGGCTGCGGCCCATTCATCGTCCTGATTGATGGTGTTGACCTTGCTGATGGGAAGGGCACCCTTGGGAAGGGGAACATCAACAAAGGGAACGGTAAAGGCCGTGGTATAGATTTTTGCGGCGGTTTCACCAAGGGCCCAATCGTAGAGCTTCTTTGCATGTGCGAGCTCTTCGGCAGGACCGTTTTTGATCAGGCTGATGGAGGCAACCTCATAGCCTGTTCCTTCGGAGGGGAAGGTAATTTCCAGGGGATATCCTTCGGCAATCAAACGTACACCGTCGTGAGCGTATCCGATGGCAATCGTGGTTTCTCCAATGGCTGCATTCTTTCCGGGGGCCGAGCCGCTTCTTGTATACTGGGTGATATTGGAGTCCAGCCGCTTCATGTATTCAAAGGCCTTCTCCTCTCCGTAGAGCGTTACCATGGTGGCAAGAACGTTATAGGCCGTTCCCGAAGATCCGGGATTCGCCATCTGCACGTGTCCCTTATATTTGGGATCGGCAAGTTCTTCCCAGGATGTGGGAGCGGTGAGACCGTATTTTTCCAAGGCCTGGGTATTGCTCTCAAAACAGAGGGGCCCTGCGTAGATTCCCGACCAGTATCGATCCGGGTCTCTGAATTTTTCAGGCATTGTAGCGGCGGGGGAATCATAGGGCATGGTCAACCCTTTGTCCTTCGCCTCGATATGACCGAGACCTACACCTCCGTACCAGATGCTGGCCTGGGGGTTTTCTTTTTCCGCTTCCATCCTGGCGGTACATTCGCCGGTGGAAAGGCGTACCCAATCGACCTGAATGCCGGTCTCTTCGGTAAAGGCGTTGAACACCTTACGGGCAAGCTCTTCGTCGAGGGTGGTATAGGCGGTTACCTTTCCGGCGTTCTCCTTCTCTCCTCCTGCGAACAACGCAAATGAGGTAACAAGCAGCATCGCCAGGGCAATTGCTACAACTCGTTTCATGACGGTTCTCCTCCTGTTTGGGTTTGTGACTATATCCCTTACAGTGTAGGATCTCCCCCGAACGGAGACAAGAAACAATCCGGTTACAATGGAGTTACGAAATAGTAACGGGAAGAGCGAAGCGGTAACCGCGCCCCCACTGGTTGACGATGACCCGCGGATTATGGGGATCCTGTTCCACCTTGGTGCGAAGACGCTGAATGTTCACTTTAATCATTTGGCGATATCCGTCCCACTCTTCGGTTCCCCACACTTCCCGAAGGATTTCTTCCCAGGTGACCACCGCTCCCTTTTGCTTCATCAGCAACACAAGAAGAAGATACTCGGTAGGAGTCAGTCGGACCCTTTCTCCCCTGCATAGCACCTCTTCGGAATCGAAGTTGACGGAAAGTCCTTCGCTGACTATCCTTTGCGGCTTTTCATCGCTGTCGTTTCTTCCAATCAGATTCGCCACCCGAAGGATTAACTCGCGGTGATTAAAGGGCTTGCGAACATAGTCCAGAGCTCCCAGCTCCAGGCCTGAAATGACGTAATCATCCTCGTCGTGACTGCTTAGTATCAAAATCGGAATGCCCTTGTCTCGGAGGGTTCGACAGACCGAAAAGCCGTCTATACCGGGTAAGGCCAGGTCCAGGACGACCAAATCGAAGTCTTCGCCGTCGGCGGTCTCTACTGCGGCTTCCCCCGTCTCCACGGTAGTAACCTGATACCCCTCGTCGGTCAGGAGAAAATGGAGGATCTGCAAAATATGCGGCTCATCGTCGACAACGAGAATATGTTTGTCGCTATTCATTTTCGGTAACTACTCCGTCAAGGGGAAGCGTGAAGGAAACCGTGGTTCCCGAACCCTCCACCGATCCCACATAGACCTTCCCATTATGCTTTTCGATTACCCGCTTGACAATAGCTAAACCAAGCCCGGCCCCCTCGAGCTGGGCACCCGAGAGAATTCCACCCTGAAAAAACTCGGTAAATACCTGCGGCTGCTCTCCTGTTCGAATCCCGGAACCATTGTCGTTTACCGATACCACCACCGCCTGTTCGTTTTCGTTGACCGATATGATGACACTGCCCCCTCTTCGCATGTGCTTGACGGCGTTGTGCACCAGGTTGACTAAGACCTGATGTATCCATCCCTCATCGGCAGGGGGGCGGGAGAGCAGTTTCGGAAAAGAGTAACGCAGCTCGATTCCTTTAGCTTCGAGGATCGGCCGCATGTGAAGGGCCACATTCTTGATGACCTTTCTGATGTCGATGGGCTTAACCTTGATGGTAAACCAGGCACTTTCTACTTTGATACTTGCCAGAATGGTATCGGAAAGGGTGACCAGCCTTTGTACATTGCTTCCTACCGAAGAGAGAAATTGGTGTTGGCGTTCTTCCAGGGGCCCAATCCTTTCTTCGATCAAAAGATCGACGGTAGACTGAATGACGGTGAGGGGGGTGCGTATTTCGTGGGCCAGGGTGGAAAGAATTGCCTCTTTTGTTTTAAGGCGCTTCTCTATTTCCAGCCGTTTCGCTTCCTGATTCCGTATCAGAAGAAAGGTAAACAAGAGGGCCAACGGAGTGACAATTGCGGCTGCCACGAAGAACGGGAGAAGGGGAGAAAGCGATAGGAGGCCCGCCGCACAGGGACCGATCACGCTTACGGCAAAGGGGAGACGCAATTTCCAGCCGCTGTTTTGTGCTGCGTCGACGGCGATTCTTGATCCGATCAGAGGGGCGAAGAATAGAAGCGGAGTCAAACCGGATGCAGCCGCCCCGAAAACGATGAAAAGTAATTCTCCGAAAAGCGCCAAAGAGGAGGGGATAATGGGAAGAAAGCGTAATCCCATGGTTGCGAATGTCAGGGCAAGGGCAATGATTGAGGCTTTCGTCGAGAACGGGTAGGCGAAAGGTAAGGCGATGAGAACGGACAGCGCCAGAATGCGGCATCGATAATGGTCGAAACGAAGCATTACGGCTCCCATTATACTACATTTAGCTACTGTCAGGAATCGTGGTGATTCCTTTACCTTTAAGCCCATGCATAAGAAGGAAGATAGTCAATCATCCACCGTAAGGCCGTGGGAATGCACCTGACCCACAGCTCCCTCCCACTCCGATTCATGGGCTGGTTCCGTAAGAAAAACCTCCGCCTGGTATACAGACTCCTCAACTCGGATGCTATCCGCTTCCCCTCTATCCCAGCCACTATCCCATGTGTCAGCCCCCGCTTCTCATCCTTTCCCCCAACCCGATAGGGCTTCATAAAGTTGTGATAATATCGGTAGATCTCAAGCCGCTCCAGCATGTTCACCGTACTTCGGGCAAACTGTACCGTCTGCCTCACATGATCCGAGTCATCCTTCCGGATCTCCCGGTCAAGGTAGTTCACACTAAAGAGGGGATTACACAGATCCCGAACCCGCTTCGAGCTGATCCTGTGGTGCTCTATCATTCCGGCCACCCCAGCCGGTAGAGCTTTCATCACCCTTTTGTACTGCATGTGTTCATCGGTATAGAGCTTCACCCTATCCCTTTCCGATTGTTCGGTCAGGGATAGGACCTTTTCAACGACATGCTGAAACGACTGATAAACACTTCCTCTATAGACCTTTAGCTGCTCTTTGATCACCGTGTTTCTCTTCTTCTGATAGCAGGTCATACGTCCCTTTCTGGTCAGCTGAGCATAATCGGAGAGGAACCAGAACTGGGAGTCTTTTCCTGCCAGGATCTGGATGTTGTTGGGAAGGTACTGGGAAC